>NZ_VJOT01000041.1 GCF_011087585.1 Neochlamydia sp. AcF84 | reverse complement strand
CCCACTGTAGCAACCTCTTACAATAATTTGGGCATCATTTACAAGGAGCAAGGTAATTTAGAACAGGCGGTTGAATATACTAAGAAAGCTCTTGACATTCACCTTAAGCTTTTTGGTGAAAATCATCCCATTGTAGCAAACTCTTACAATAATTTGGGCATCATTTACAAGGGGCAAGGTAATTTAGAACAGGCGGTTGAATATACTAAGAAAGCTCTTAACATTAACTTCAAAATTTTTGGTGAAAATCATCCCACTGTGGCAATCTCTTATGGTAACTTAGGACAAATTTGCCAAGGGCAAGGTAATTTAGAACAGGCGGCTGAATATACTAAGAAAGCTCTTGACATTTGCCTTAAGCTTTTTGGTGAAAATCATCCCACTGTAGCAAATTCTTACAATAATTTGGGCAGCATTTACAAGGAGCAAGGTAATTCAGAACAGGCGGTTGAATATACTAAGAAAGCTCTTGACATTCACCTTAAGCTTTTTGGTGAAAATCATCCCACTGTAGCAACCTCTTACAATAATTTGGGCATCATTTACAAGGAGCAAGGTAATTTAGAACAGGCGGTTGAATATACTAAGAAAGCTCTTGACATTAACTTCAAAATTTTTGGTGAAAATCATCCCACTGTAGCAACCTCTTACAATAATTTGGGCAGCCTTTACAAGGAGCAAGGTAATTCAGAACAGGCGATTGAATATACTAAGAAAGCTCTTGACATTAACTTCAAGCTTTTTGGTGAAAATCATCCCACTGTAGCAACCTCTTACAACAATTTGGGCATCATTTACAAGGGGCAAGGTAATTTAGAACAAGCGTTTGAATATACTAAGAAAGCTCTTGACATTAACTTCAAAATTTTTGGTGAAAATCATCCCACTGTAGCAACCTCTTACAATAATTTGGGCATCATTTACAAGGAGCAAGGTAATTCAGAACAGGCGATTGAATATACTAAGAAAGCTCTTGCCATTAACTTCAAGCTTTTTGGTAAAAATCATCCCACTGTAGCAAACCCTTACAATAATTTAAGCCAAATTTACCAAGGGCAAGGTAATTTAGAACAGGCGGTTGAATATACTAAGAAAGCTTTTGACATTAACTTCAAAATTTTTGGTGAAAACCACCCCACTATAGCAACCTCTTACAATAATTTGGGCAGCATTTACAAGGAGCAAGGTAATTCAGAACAGGCGGTTGAATATACTAAGAAAGCTCTTGCCATTCGCCTTAAGCTTTTTGGTGAAAATCATCCCACTGTGGCAACCTCTTACAATAATTTAGGCCAAATTTACCAAGGGCAAGGTAATCTAGAACAGACGGTTGAATATACTAAGAAAGCTCTTGACATTTGCCTTGAGCTTTTTGGTGAAAATCATCCTAATGTGGCAAACTCTTACAATAACTTGGGCATCTTTTACAAGGGGCAAGGTAATTTAGAACAGGCGGTTAAATATACTAAGAAAGCTCTTGACATTCACCTTAAGCTTTGTGGTGAAAATCATCCCACTGTGGCAATCTCTTATGGTAACTTAGGACAAATTTACCAAGGGCAAGGTAATTTAGAACAAGCGGCTGAATATACTAAGAAAGCTCTTGACATTTGCCTTAAGCTTTTTGGTGAAAATCATCCCACTGTGGCAAACTCTTACAATAATTTGGGCAGTATTTACAAGGAGCAAGGTAATTCAGAACAGGCGGTTAAATATACTAAGAAAGCTCTTGACATTCGCCTTAAGCTTTTTGGTGAAAATCATCCTAATGTGGCAAAATTTTATAATAACATAGGACTAATCTATAAAACCCAAGGCAATTTGAAGCAAGCGGCCGATTATAGCAAAAAAGCGCTAGCCATTGACCTTAAAGTTTTTGGTGAAAAACACCTTGCTGTAGCAAGAGATTACGATAATTTAGGCCAGGTTTACCAAGAAGAAGGAGATTTGGAACAGGCGGCTAAATATATTAAAAAAGCACTCGAAATTAATATTAGATGTTACGGAATAAATCATTCCTCCGTGGCATTAGTTTATGATGATCTAGGGTCAATCTACCAAAAACAAGGAAATTTAGAGCAAGCAGCTAAGTTCATCAATCAAGCGCTTAAAATCAATATTAAGCTATTAGGTGAGGATAATCCCAATGTAGTATTTCTTTATCGCAAGCTGACACAAATCTACAAAGTACAAGGAAATTCGAAAAAGGCAGCTGAATATGCAAAAAAAGCGCGAGACATTAAGCTTAAGCCGTAAGGAGAAATCATAACCATGAGCCTTCAAATCGTTTGAAATCTTTAAGGTAAACTCTAACCCAACAACATTAAGCATCTAAAAGCTTTCACCTTGGCTACAACTGGACAAATTTAAAATTTTCTGAAAGGTAATTCCCATTATGATCCCCCTAAATCCTATAAATGAGAAAACATTAATCCCAATAAAGGTAAGCGGTCACGAGGGGTAGAACTACTTAAGCTCCTGATAATAAAGAGATAATGTAAATCAAAAAGTGCAATAAATAGAAAAAACAGCTATTTGCAAGCATTTTTGGTTTTGCAGATGCCCTCAGAATTGCCTCTAAAGCTGGGCCTACCCCGCGACCGCTTACATTTATATAGAAAAATAAAGTTATTATTTTTAATTTTTTTCTTGAAGAGATATTATTTAAAAGCTAGAAAAGCCATAAGCAATGCTAATCACCTGCAGCGAGCAGGTAACCTTAAAAGAAGGCCAAACAAATGAATGTAGAAAGCCCTTCCATTACCCCTTTCATATTTACTGCGTTTAAGAAACTAGTAAAAGAAAAGTCTTGTCGGGAGCTAGGCCCGTATGCAGAGATTAGCTTAAAGATTTTCAAGGAACTAGGGCAGCAAGATTTGTTTAACGCACGAGGCGTTAATAAAGAATGGAAGCAACTAATTGAACAAACTGAGGAATGGGAAAAACTCTATTCGAAAATATCTGAGCGTAAATCACTTGAAGAAAATCAAAACACATGCGATAAATCATCTCTTTTAGGCGCTTCTTCTAGTCAATGGGATGGCCATCAAATAGCAAAATCCTTGTGGCATAACCCTACCGCTATCATTGATAACTCAATCATAGCCAAAGTAAATACTGCTGCCGATTATCTAAGCAAAGAAGGCTTTAAATTAAAAGGTGTGCCAAGTGATGGTGACTGCTTTTTTAGCGCTTTTTTAGGAAGCTATAACTGCCTTTCTAGGAAAATACCTTTGCTAGATGGGAGCCCTGATAAAGTTTTTTATTTAAGGCAAGTACTCTCAGACATCGTTAAATACAAGAATAATGGAAGGGCTGAAAAAATAAAAGGAGAAAGGATTTGGATAAGTGGATTAGGTGAAGGAGATCTATTAGCTACAGCCTTATCCATCCCTATTAGACTGGTGACCGTTAACGAAGAGCAGCTGGCTTGCGGTATTCATGATAGGCTAATTTTTCCTAAAGCAAGCTCATCTACGGAAGATAATTCCCAAGAATGGAAAACCATCCCTGAAGAAAAAAAGCCAGAAGAATATGTGCTTATTGTTGATCTAGGTGGCCATTTTGTTTATGCGCAAAAGCTTTTAGGACAAGATAACCCTCTCTTTTTAAATCAAACAGCTTCCCCTACTGGCCGTTTTAGCAAGAGCCGTTATCTTTATCCTCATGATAAAGCTAGCAGGGTAGCTAAAACAGGTGAAAATAAAAGATTTTTAACAACCAGACAAAATCTTAACAAGAGGGATAAAAATGATATATTCGACCCTTCTAGCCCCTTGGCTACTATCCCTTTAGAAATTTTCCAACAGATTTTTCATTCTTTTAGTAACTTAACTGAGCATGAATTAAGAAAAATCCTTGATGTGAGAAGTTGTGCTCGAGTGTTTAAACAGTACATGCCTAATAACGTCAAATTCTTGCAGCTTTATCAACCTGAGAAGCTACAATCCTATCTTGATAAGCTTTCAAATTATTTAGATAAAACTTTCTTTTCGAGGGATGGCAGTAATAATTTTTTATCTGTAGACAGGCTAGAAGAAGATTATACTCACGCTTTAAAACTTGCTATCCAAAAAGAAGATCCAACCCAGATAAGATTATGCATAGAAAAATTAGGTGATATCTCCTTAATTAAAGGAACTCCTCAAAAGCTCCTTCAAGCAGCAGGACTTTACAATTATGCCTTACATGATTCATCTTTAGACGAACAAAAAAATATTAAAGGAAAGTTATCAAAAGTGGAAGGATCGCTCATCAAGCTCTGCGAAGGAAAACCTTTAGATCTTTCTATAATTAAAAAGCAATTTGAGGATAATCGTGGAGAATTAAAAAAATTTAGGGATGAAATAGAAGAGAAAATCCAAGCTCTCGGCGCAGATCCTTCCTCAGAGGAAGTCAAAAAGCTTTACAGTGAGATTGCCAAGTGGATAAAAAATTTCTTTAGACATCTTGCAATACAAGTTTTTGATACTTTAAGGACTCCACCCTGCGAATATGCGATGATAGGGTTTGGTTCTCTAGCTAGAGAAGAGATGACCCCCTACTCCGATTTAGAGTTTGGTATTCTTATGCAAGAAGACACTGGAGAAAATAGAGAATATTTTAAGTGTTTTACAACCCTTCTTCATTTAAAAGTCATCAATTTAGGAGAAACTATCCTGCCTGCTTTAGATATTCCTTGCATAAAAGAAGCTAATTTTTTTGATAGCGTTACACCCAGAGGCTTTGCCTTCGATGGGGAAGGAGTACAAGGTAAAGGCTGTAAAACGCCTTTTGGCAATCGCCAAACATTTGAGCTTATTCAGAGGCCTGAAAAGATGGCTCAATATATTAGCAAAGATGAAAAAGACCGGTGGTGGCATGTAAAAGAGCCTCATCTTCCTATGGAATTGCTAACTTTTACTCATCTACTAGGCAATCTTGAATTAACGGAGCAATATAGTAAGACACTGCAGAAAACACTTGATATTCCTTGCCAAGAAGGCTTCTCCCTTCGACAGTACTTAGCCAAAAAACACCTTGTAACCGATGATATGAAAGCTTTTGATCCAGGAATGGATGATTTAGGTAAGCAAGGTATGCTCTTCCAAGTTAAAAATGATTTTTACCGTTTTCCTCATTTGGCTTTAGATCGGCTAGCCCTTCTTAAAAATGTAAGGGCATCTGACACTTTTACTAGGATTGATAAACTAAACGAGCTAGGGGTTATAACAGAGGACGCAGCTGATAAGTTAAAAGATTGGATGAGTATAGCTCTGTTTATGCGCCTTAAGACTTATTCTCACTATCAAGCACAACAACATATGATGAATCCTCTGATTAAACCTTTCGAATTTGATAATCCAGACCTTATTAAAAAACAGTTTGAATTAGATAAAGAAGCGTTAGAAAAAATAAAAAAAATTTACTGCATCTTTATTCCTTTTTATTATGCTATTCACGAATTCTTAGCAGGCCGTGAAGACAGGCTTAAATCCTCTCGTTTAGAAGACAACTCGCTGGAAACTCAAGGTAATATAGCCAGAAGGCTTTTTCAATATAAAAAAGCAGAAGAATGTTATCTGCTGGCAAAGAAAACAAATCCGCCAAGTTCAGAGGTTTTAAATGCACTTGGAGTGATTTACCTTGAGCAAGGCAATTTAACCAAGGCGATAAAGTATGCCAACAAAGCTCTCGCCTTTAATCTTAATCTTTATGGTGAAAATCACCCCAACGCGGCAAGAGATTATCACAACCAAGGAGTGATTTGTCTCAATCAAGGCAATTTAGATAAAGCCGAAAAATATAGCACCAAAGCGTTCCTTATTAACCTTAAGCATTTTGGAGAAACTCATAGCACAGTGGCAATTGGGTACGGTAATTTAGGACAAATCTACCACGCCCAAGGTAATTTAACCAAAGCGATTGAGTATAGTAACCAAGCGCTTGCCGTTAACCTTAAGCTGTATGGTGAAAATCACCATATGGTAGCTACTTTATACAACAACCTAGGAGTAATATATAAAGAACAGGGCAATTTAGAACAGGCGAGTAATTACGGCCATAAAGCCATGGCGATTGACTTTAGGCTTTATGGAGAAAATCATCCCACGGTGGCAGCACATTACAGTAACTTAGGAGTAATCTACAAAGAGCAAGGCAATTTAGACAAAGCGACAGATTATAGCACTAAAGCGCTTACTCTTAGTGTTAAGCTGTATGGTGAAAATCATCCCATGGTGGCAGTACATTACAGTAACTTAGGAGTAATCTACAAAGAGCAAGGCAATTTAGACAAAGCGACAGATTATAGCACTAAAGCGCTTACTCTTAGTGTTAAGCTGTATGGTGAAAATCATCCTACCGTTGCACGAGATTATAATAACCTAGGACAAATCTCCAGGGAGCAGGGCAATTTAGACAAAGCGGTAGAATATAGCAAAAAAGCGCTTAGCATAAACCTTAAGCTGTATGGTGAAAATCATTCTATCGTTGCACTAGATTATAATAACCTAGGACAAATCTCCAGGGAGCAGGGCAATTTAGACAAATCGGCAAAGTCTATCAATAAAGCGCTTAGCATAAACCTTAAGCTGTATGGTGAAAATCATCCTACCGTTGCACGAGATTATAATAACCTAGGACAAATCTCCAGGGAGCAGGGCAATTTAGACAAAGCGGTAGAATATAGCAAAAAAGCGCTTAGCATAAACCTTAAGCTGTATGGTGAAAATCATTCTATCGTTGCACTAGATTATAATAACCTAGGACAAATCTCCAGGGAGCAGGGCAATTTAGACAAATCGGCAAAGTCTATCAATAAAGCGCTTAGCATAAACCTTAAGCTGTATGGTGAAAATCATCCTACCGTTGCACGAGATTATAATAACCTAGGACAAATCTCCAGGGAGCAGGGCAATTTAGACAAAGCGGTAGAATATAGCAAAAAAGCGCTTAGCATAAACCTTAAGCTGTATGGTGAAAATCATCCTACCGTGGCAATTCGATACAATAACCTAGGAGTAATCTACAAAGACCAACGCAATCTAGACAAAGCGGCAGAATATAGCAAAAAAGCGCTTAGCATAAACCTTAAGCTGTATGGTGAAACTCATCCTACCGTGGCACTTCTTTACAGCAATCTAGGAATGATTTACAAAGACCAAGGCAATTTAGACGAAGCGGCTGATTATGCTAGCAAAGCGCTTAGCATAGACCTTAAGCTGTATGGTGAAAATCATCCTACCGTAGCAATTCGATACAATAACCTAGGAGTAATCTACCAAGACCAACGCAACTTAGACAAAGCGGTAGAATATAGCAAAAAAGCGCTTAGCATAGACCTTAAGCTGTATGGTGAAAATCAACCCACAGTAGCAATTCTTTACAGCAATCTAGGAATGATTTACAAAGACCAAGGCAATTTAGACGAAGCGGCTGATTATGCTAACAAAGCGCTCACCATTAATCTTAAGCTTTTTGGGGATCACCATCCTCATATAGCAAAAGATTATAATCTTCTCGGAATGGTTTCTTATAACCAAGGCAATTTAGACGAAGCGGCTGATTATGCTAACAAAGCGCTCACCATTAATCTTAAGCTTTTTGGGGATCACCATCCTCATATAGCAAAAGATTATAATCTTCTTGGAATGGTTTCTTATAACCAAGACAACTTGGAACAAGCAGCTGAGTATCTCAGCAAAGCACTCGCCATTAATCTTAAATTCTCTGGAGAAAACCATCCCGAGGTGACAAATGGTTACAACACCCTGCAAGCAATTTACCAATCCCAAAAAAATCTAAAATTAGTGGCTTTGGACATGTTAAGGAATCGCTCGTTATTATCCTTAAGCCTTAAAAGGCAAATCACTCAAATGGGGCTTCACATCTTGTGAAATATTTAAAATAATCCCTAACCCTAAAATATTAGCCACCAAAGAGCTGCCCCCTTGGCTAAACCATGGCAAATTTAAGCCTGTACTGGGCAATAAACCAGATACCACGCCTAGATTTAAAAAAGCTTGGAAGGTAATTAAGAAAGTAATGACGGCACAAAAATAGAATCCTTCTAGGCTTGAGGAGGCATTAGCAATATAAAAGCCGAGGCAAGCAATAGATAGATAAAGAGTAATTAATATACACATTCCTATAAAGCCAAATTCTTCAGCATAGATAGCAGCAATGTAATCATTCTGAGCTTCCGGTAAATAGCTTAGCTTTTGCATGCTGTTGCCGGGTCCCCTACCTAATAATCTTCCCGACCCAGCAGCAATCTTAGCTTGATAAGGTTGGTGCCCTTTACCTTTAAGATCTAGTTCAGGATTTAAATAAACCTTCAGGCGTGCAGAGACATAAGAAAGATGATAGGCAAAGGCTCCTCCTACACATAGGCAGGCTAGCAAAGGGAGGGCCCAGTACCTCCAGCTGATTTTCATCAAAATGCAAAGCACTAGCACAGACATAGCTATTACTGCGGTGGTACCATTGTTAGGTTCTACTAATATCAAAAGCATAGGAATAGCTACCGTGCCTACCAACTTAAGGAAGGCATAAAAAGTAAAGACTTTCCCAGAAAACTTTAGGTAATGATGAATAAAGTAGGCAGGAATGATATATTTAACAAACTCTGAAGGCTGTAATGATATGCCTAAAATAGCTAGCCAACGTCTAGAGCCATTCACTTCACGTCCAATGCCTGGAATTAAAGTTATAAATAATAGAAAGCTAAAAATGCCTAAAAGCCAGGGGCTCAAGGTTATTAAGGTGCGATAGCCTATTTTTGCTATTCCTACTGCTAAGCTAAGGCCTATAGCTGCATACATGAGCTGCTTAAGTAAGGCTTGATGAGTGCTTTTGTTTAATTCCATGTCCATCACTTCAGCTGAAGTCGTGCTATAGACCATGATGAGACCTAGCACATAAATGATAGAGACACATAAAAAAAGCAGGCAAAAGATAGGGGGAAAGGAAAGAGTAGACTTTTTTCCTATTACTTTTTTGTGCGCATTCATCACAGGTAGAATTCTCATCCATTTAACCCTATATCTTTTATCTTACACGAATCCTATCACCGACTTGGAGATTACGGGCTTTTTCTTCATCCAAGTTATTCATCTTCAATAAATCATCAAACTTAACATTAAATTGTTTGGCAATTTTCCAGGGGTTATCCCCACTTTTAATGGTGTAAAGCTCTGGCCCTGCCGAAGAAAGAGGTGTAGGCTCTTTGGCGGCTAAAGGCTTTTGTTGTCCATGCTCTAAATGGTTTTTTTTGGTGCCTACAGGCACTTTTAATAGCTGGCCAATATTTAAGCGATTGCTGGTTAAATGATTGGCTTTTTTGATAGCTTCCACGCTCGTATTGTTGGCTCGAGCGATTTTTTCTAAAGCATCCCCTTTTTTAACCGTAATGGTCACAAGTTGAGAAGGTTGGGTAGATGTCTCTAAGCTAGAAACCTGCTGGGCCTCTGTGTTATCAGTAGAAAGAGAGGCGGATAGTTCTTTATCTCCCAATTCGCCTTCCTCTTCCACAAGGATAAGATGAGGACTATCGGCATAGTGTTTCAGCATATTGTCAATTTCATCGCCTGTCTGGGTAGAGCCTATAGAAGTATCAGAGGGTGAGTTAACTAACGCTTGAGAGGAAGGGGTCAATTGTTTATTAGCATCCATGATAATCTGAGGAGCGTTATGAAATTCATCTGTTGGGTCCTCATGACGGACGGCCATCATAAATAATATAGCTAGCAACGCTGCATTTAATAGGACAGCGATAATTATGGTATCTCTACGATTCATTGTTGAACCTCATCAAGGGTAATCTTTTATTCTAAGGTATTAACTATACGTTTAAATTCTTCTCCTCTATGTACATAGTCGCGAAACATATCAAAGCTGGAGCAGCCTGGAGATAGTAATACAACTTGGCCAGGTTTTGCAAGCGCTGTCGCATCTTTTATTGCTGCTTCTAGGGTAGGCCGCTCCTCGACAGGAAGGCTAGAGGCTAGATCATTTTTTATTTTTATCGCAGCTTGGCCAATGGCAAATACATATTTAACATGGCCAGCAAAAGCTTTGATCCAAGGTGTATAGGCAGCTCCTTTATCCACACCTCCTGCAATCAAAATTATTTCACCTTTTAAAGAAGTGACCGCACGGATAACAGCATCTACATTAGTTCCCTTGCTATCATCATAGTAGGCTATTTCCTTGAAAGAACGCACAAATTCAAGACGATGGGCAGGCTTTTTAAAAGCTGAAAGGGCGTTAAAGAATTGTTCAGAAGTGACTCCCCTTTCCTTGCATAATGCGTAAGCAGCCAGCATATTTTCTACATCATGATTTTTTACACCCTGATAAGCTAAAGGTAGAGGATAAGGATCTTGACCTTTTCCATAGATAAATTGGTGATCGAGGTAAAAGTTACAAGAAGAAGAGTAGCCATAGGTTAAAGGCTTAAAATCTCCTAAAAGCTTTTTATATTCGTTATATACAGCCTCATAAACATATAAATTCCCTTTAGGTTTTAAACAATTTTTAAGATGGAGTTTTGTCGCCGCATACGCTTGCAGGTCAGGATAACGATCGAGATGATCAGGGGTAATATTTAAGACCACACCTGCATCTATTACAGCGCTTTGGAGAGTTTCTAATTGAAAGGAACTCAATTCTGCCACCAATATATCCTCTTCTGCACCCACTGTTAAGGCATCTAATTCTGCCGTTAGGGGGGCCCCTAAATTGCCTAGTGCACGTGCAGCTTTACCACTGGCATTTAAAACATGAGCGACTAGCAAGGTGGTAGTGGTTTTACCATTGGTACCGGTAATGGCTAATAAGGGCTGATTAATAAAACGTGCAGCTAATTCTACTTCACCCACGATTTCAATACCTGCTTGCCGAGCTTGGATATAATAGGGATTGGAAGGAGGAACGCCAGGTGAAACCACAATAAAGTCAAAATCTTGAATTTCAATTTTCTCAGCCTCATGTCTGGCTACAAGTCCTAAAGTTATCAAATCTTTGATTTCTTGGTGATTTTTCAATAATTCTAAGTTGTCATCAACGCCCCATACATAAGCTTGTCTTTTAAGCAAGAAGCTTGCAGCTGCACGTCCACTTAAACCTAATCCAATTATTAAGACTCTCTTTTTCTTTAGCTTCATTGTTAGAATTCTTATTGAAATTTGAGCGACGCGATGCCAAGTATGCCTAACAGCAAGCCGATGATCCAGAAACGGGTTACCACTTTCGTTTCAGCCCACCCCATATACTCGAAATGATGATGCAAAGGCGCGCATAAAAATATACGCTTTTTATTGCGATATTTATAACTTAGCACTTGAAGGATGACTGATAGCGCTTCAGCGACAAAGATTCCTCCAACAAGACCTAAGAGCAATTCGCGTTTTAACAATACAGCCGATACACCTATGATCCCTCCTAAAGCTAGGGAGCCAGTATCGCCCATAAAAACTTGAGCGGGGTGGCTATTATACCATAGAAAGCCTAAGCAGGCGCCCATCAACGCGCTTAAGTAAATAGCTATTTCCCCACTTCCTTCAATATAAAGGATGTTTAAATAGCCCGCGATCTGGATATGGTTAGAAACGAAAGCAATTAAAGCTAAGCAACCCGCTACAATAATTAAACAGCCTGCCGCTAAACCATCTAAGCCATCTGTCAAATTTGCCGCATTAGAAGAACCGGTGATTACAAACATGATAAACAAAGCGGCTACTAGAGTCAAGGCCCCCTTAAGAACCAGCCAGTGGTTTTTAATGAAAGGTAAATAAATGCGTGTCGCATAATCTTTCAAAGAGATTGCTGTAGGACCCGAGGAATGGGTAGCCTCTTGTTTCACCACTAGCGGACCCCATTTAGTCTTAGTGGCTGTTTGCTCTTTAACAATAGGAGGGGCAAACCAATTTTTCATCTGAATAGAAGAAGAAACGGAGGGACAAAGCAGATATAAGGCTATAAAGGCTGATAAGGTAAATTGATAAAATAATTTTTTCTTACCTGATAACCCTTTAGGATTTTTATGTTTAAGTTTCAAGTAATCATCATAACCACCCACTACTCCTAGCCAAACGGTAGTGATAAATAAGATAAGGGTAAACACATGGCTGATATCCATCCATAAGAACATAGAAATTAACATTGAAAAAAGAATTAATACTCCTCCCATTGTAGGAGTATCTTTCTTCTTTTCATGCAACTGACCTAGTAAAGGGCAGTCCTCGACTCGAATAGTTTGGCCAATTTTAAGCTCGTAAAGTTTTTTAATAAAATAGGGTCCCAAGAAAATGCTAATGATTAAGGAAGTTATAGCTGCCAATATCATGCGAGTGGAATAGTAGGTAAACACCATGGGAACTTTAATATTCAATGTGTATTTCAACCAGTCAACTAAAAATATGATCATTGGGGCTACTCTCCCATTCCTCTAATAATTTTGATATCTGGGTCCCTTTTGAGCCTTTAATCAGCACCACATCCCCCTCTTGTAAATAGCTCTTTAAAGCATCTACCAACTCCGCACGATGATTATACCAATATGCATGTCGACCATACTTCTGCCAACAATCAAATATCAGGCGGCTTTCTGCACCATAACAGAACATACTATCTACCTGATTTAAAGCATACTCTCCAATTTCTTCATGGGCTTTTTTAGAAAATTGACCTAACTCTAGCATATCGGCTAAAACGGCTACCTTACGCCCCCCATTTTTAGGAGAAGGGATATTTTTAAGAGCAGCTTTTACAGAAAGTGGTGAAGCATTATACACATCATTGATAAAAAGAATTCCTTTTTTTTCTATCAGCTGCCCTCTTGATGCGGGCAGAACTAGCTTGCTCATACCCAAAGCAATCTCCTTGGGGCTCATACCGAAATATTCTGCACAAGCGACTGCAGCTAAAAAATTAGCTTGATGATGCTTCCCTAAGATAGGAAAGCTACCCAGCTTATAAATTTGCTCTTTTGATCTAACAGCTAGACCATCTGTTTGAGTAGCAGCAATACTATAATCAGCTAGGGGATGATCAAAAGAAAAAGATAATTTTCGACAAGACCCTATTTTTATTATCTCCGAATAATTAATGATGTCTCGATGAAGGATCGCTAACGCGGTACTAGCATGGGTTAATATTTCAGCTTTCGCGTAGGCAATTGCCTCTAATGAATCAAAGTTACAAGCATGTGCCAAGGCAACCTGGGTAATTATGGCGCATTCAGGCGGGGCTATATCAATGAGTGCTTTTAGATTTCCCGGATGGCTCATCCCCATTTCTAAAACGATGATCTCTTCTTGACCCTCTGTATGATTAAGAATAGCTAAGGGCACGCCAATCTGTGAGTTACTATTGCCGGGAGAAGAGGATACCTTAAATTTTTCTTTAAGAACTGTCGTAATAAAATCTTTAGTAGTCGTTTTACCTACAGAGCCGGTCACTGCTACCACGCGAGCTTTAGACTGCTTAATAATCAATCGAGCTAAATTTTGCAGAGCTAGTAAAGGATTTTCTACTCGGATTAATAGCATGCCATAATCTGGGCCATCATAATCCCTGCTAACTACGGCTCCTTTCGACCCTTGAGAAGCTATTTTCTCTAAAAAATGATGCCCATCAGTTTGAGCGCCAGGAAGGGAAAAAAACAAATTTTCTGGCCGGTGCAAACGGCTATCTACACTAACCCCTGTAAAGACAGCCTGATCTTTTGGCATCGGCATGCCAAAGATAGACGCAAGCTCTTGAACATGAAAACTGTGCATAAATTTTATGGCAAAAAATAAGAGTACTAATAAGGTTAGTAGAAAAATAATAGGTTAAGCTGCTGAGCTATTCCAAGCAAGAAAAATAAAAGATTTTTCCCTTGCTAAATATTCAACTTATGACTGGAGGCTTTTTCTTAAGCAGAAAACATCTAAAGGAGGATAAATACGCTCATCTTTTTTAATTTAAATCCCGCTTTTAGGCTCCCCCCTAATCCCTTCGTAAGAGTCGGCAGGGTGTAATTAAAAGTGTTGGCAAGATAAGGAGGGATTAATACATACTGAAAGCGTAGCAAAAGGAGGTTGCATATGCTTAACGAAGAAGAAGTTAATAAAGTATTTAATCGCTTAAAGAATCATCCCAACTTATTAGAATCCATTAGAGAATTATTAGATATTACCGAAGGAGTTAAAGGAATAGAAGTGGCGGATGATGCTGAATTTGCTCTTATTCCCGAAGTTAGAGGCTTAGGGAAAAAATGCCTAGAGGATTGGGCAAAGCATCAAGTAAATGAGCAAGAAGCCAAGACTCGGGAAATGAAATTAAGGCAGCACTCAAAAAAAAAACTAAGTTGGCATACAACATTTGGGATAGTAGGGATGGAAGAGAGGTGCTTCCTACAAGCAGGAAAATTGATTAGACCCTTTTCCTTTTCTTCCAAGGTTAGATGCAGAGGGTATTCTTTACCATTAGAGCGAGCAATAACCGACTTTGGAGCAGATATTGCTTTTGGAAAAGTAGGGGAAAAGATGAAGGAGCATTATGGAATTGAAACTTCTTCTTCCATGGTTAGATTGATTACCCAAGAGCATGCAAGGAAAATAGCTAAGCTAAAAAAAGAAGCGGTTAGTCAAGAAGCAATCATTATCAGTGAAACAGATGGGAGTATGGTACCCATTGTGGAGATAGACGAGATTGACAAACAAGCAAAAAAAGATGCAAGAAAAGCAAGGAAAGTGTGTTGGAAAGAAGCCAAACTAAGTCTGGCAAGAGGCAAGGACAGAGCTAACCGCTTTTATGCTGGTAGTATTGGAACGGCAGAACAAGCAGGTCAACAGATGCTAGAATGTGCTCTTATAGCGGGTCTGAAAGAAGGCAGCTATGTG
>NZ_VJOT01000040.1 GCF_011087585.1 Neochlamydia sp. AcF84 | reverse complement strand
TAAAGGTGTGGGACGCATTTATCAACAGACAGTGATCGATACCTATTCTAAGGTAGCTTTTGTCAAACTATACGATAGAAAAAATGCGTTGGTAGCAGCGGATATGCTGAATGACCAAGTCATTCCCTGGTTTGAAGAGCAAGATATTCGTGTCTTAAGAATATTGACCGATCGTGGTACAGAGTACTGTGGAGCAAGAGAGCATCATGAGTATGAACTTTATCTGGCCATTGAAGACATTGACCATTCTCGCACTAAAGCTCGGCACCCTCAAACGAATGGAATCTGCGAAAGGTTTCATCAGACCATCCAGAACGAATTTTATGCCACAGCTTTTAGGAAGAAAGTGTTTAAAAATGTTGAAGAATTACAAGAGGATGTGGATAAATGGATGAATGAGTATAATAACGAGAGAACACATACAGGAAAGTATTGTTTTGGCAAGACGCCATTACAAACATTCTTAGATGCAAAACATCTTGCGCAAGAAAAGATGTTAGATAAGTTACAACTGACAGAAATAGTACCTGCCAGGTAACTCATGTTTGTCAGGTCAAGTACTGTCTAGGACATATAAACTTTATCTGCCCATGGAAGATATTAGTTATTTTCGCCTTAAGGTCAGACATCCTCAAACCAAGAAAAACGGAATCTAAATAAGTGTACTTGCGAGAATCTAGGCGTCTAGCGATATCCTCTATAAGCAATGTCGCTTTTATAAGTTATTATCTGTGAGAGAGATATAAGATTTTTTTTCTTTTAGATAGATGGCATGCCTTTTGCATTAAGGAAAGTATATCACATCTTTAATGAGGGAGGTAGTTATGACTAAAGCAGAATTAATTAAAAAGATTGCCGTGTTAGAATCAGTGAATGATCAAATGTATTCTGAACTCTGTGAAGTAGATCGTCTGATGCGTCTTGTAGGTTTTGAAGGGGGACTGGAAACCGTTAAGCTAACTGCCCAAGAACTCTATCAAAGCGAGCATGTTGGTGAAGAAGGGGAAGAAAACCTATAAACCAGGGGAATGAAATTAAAAATATTTATCCCATAGGAAGGTAGTAGATGAAAGTTCAAGATAGTTTATATGTCTGGATTGAGGGGAATGAAGATAAAAAAGAGAGAAGAGCTCTTAAGTCATTACAAAAACGCCATATAAAAAGAATGGGCCCTTCTCTTCACATTAATCTTTTTACCTGCCTGCTCCTTAAAGAGCCTGCTAATTCACCAAAATGAGAAAGGATGACTACTTCAGCTTTTAAAAAAAGAGAAATAAAAACAATGGCTGGTGCTTTTTCATGTCATATAGAGAGAAGGGCTTTGCTCCAAGTTAAAAAGAGAAAAGAGCCTTACAAAGCACATGCCTCTAACTTAATTTGGTAGCTTGAATATAGGGACTATCTTAGCGGCTAAATTGCCTAGTTCATACGGCTGGCTAAGAGTAGCGCTTAAGGCCAAGATAAGTTTTTAATTTTCCCAAAAGCTTTTGTGTATAGATATGACGGGTTGGCTTCAGGCCCTCACCCACAAACATTTGCTAGCACTAGTTGTAGGAAATGTGATTGCTTATGGATGAAGAGCTTATCAAAATGGCGTTACTCTAAAAGTGCTAGTTGGTCAGAAGATTCATTGCTTAGCGAGTGATCAAGGATCAACTATTCCTCAAATTAAGGGAAAGATCAAACAGTATTGCTTAAGCTCATTGGCTCCGTAATAGCCAAGGGCCAGCAAAACAGCACCATACATCTTTGAGGGGTGCACGGTGTCTTGGAACCCTATATGCTAACTTGCAAGCTGCTTTTAAAGATAAACACCCTCTAGAAAAAGGCCAAATTAGCCAGTGTGCTTAGACGGGGGGTACCCTAAGGGGTGTTGTCTACAAGAAGGATGACAAGCGCTGCCGTGCTGGATTAGCACTCATAAGTTGCGGAAGTTTTTCCACAAACTTTTAAAGCAGATCAAACATTTTCGTGTCTACTTGAGAGATCTTGCTATTTCTATAGCCCATGATGCCGCCGAAGAATCTTTAAGAAATCCTGTCATTGTATGTAAGGTATATCTAGATAGCCAGTCAACCTAGGCAAAAGATGGAAGAAAGTTCTACCTAGTTCTAACGCAAATCTTTATCGGCAAAGTAAATTTATGTTAGATCTTCTGGCAAACGTGATCCCTGCAGTACGTACCAAGCAACCCATATTTTCTAAAAAGCCTTTTATATTCCATGAACGCTTAAAAGAACTGCTCTTTAGTTTTCGTGTGGATAAATTTAGCTATAAATATTAGCCCTTAAAGATTAGGGAAGTAAAACAATCTTAAGAAAATAACCCCCTAAAAAGGGGAAATTGGCTAAAAAGACGAATGCTTTTTTTAAATAAGGGACTTTAAATTGGCTGGCTATTTTTATAATGCTTTAAAAGTGAAAGAGATAAATAAAATTTTTCTCTTTTTAAACGAATGGCATGCCTTTTGCATTAAGGAAAGTATATCACATCTTTAATGAGGGAGGTAGTTATGACTAAAGCAGAATTAATTAAAAAGATTGCCGTATTAGAATCCGTAAATGATCAAATGTATTCAGAACTTTATGAAGTCGATCGTCTGATGCGTCTAGTAGGTTTTGAAGGAGGATTGGAGACGGTTAAGCTAACCGCTCAAGAGATCTATCAAAGCGGGCATGTTGGAGAAGAAGGGGAAGAAAGCCTATAAACCGGTGCCATGCCATTAAAGGTATTCATTCACTGGGGAAGAGCAAATAAGGGCTTAAAATGATTTACATCCAGGGGTCAATCCATAGGAAAAGAAAAAGGAGATAAGGCTCCTTTAAGCCCCTAATTGAATCCTAAGTTAAAGGTATGCATAGACTTCCCTACTTTTTTTGCCTGCTTAGCTCCTTAAAGAGCCTATTAATTCACCTAAAGGAGAGAGGGTGGCTACTTTAGCTTTTAAAAAAAGGAAATAAAAAAAAGGCTAATGCTTTTTCTTATTCTAGGGAGTAAAGAAGGGCTTTGCTAGCGTCAGCACAGGGAAAACGTTACAAAGTAAGTACCTTACTTAATTTAATAGATAAGTTAAATCCTGTAAGGTTAATTGAGCAAAGGATCCTTCTTCTTCAAAAAGAGTCTCTATCATTGACTTTTTTTGCTCTTTTAAGCGCATGATTTTTTCCTCGATAGTTTCTATAGTCACATACCGCTTAGCAAATACAGGCGTGTTTCTTCCAATGCGATGAGCTCGGTTAATGGCCTGCTTTTCAGCAGCTTCGTTCCACCACGGATCAAAAATCATGACATGATCGGCTCGGGTTAGATTTAAACCCGTTCCCCCTGCTTTTAAACTAATAAGAAATAAAGGAATATCGGCATTCTCTTGAAACTGGTTAACAACCTTTTCACGATCTTTAGTAAGGCCATCTAAATAAACAAAGCTCCACTGCCTTGCTTTAAATTCACGAGCCATAAGATGCAGCATGGAAGTAAATTGGCTGTAAATCAATACTTTATCTTTTTCTGCCAGCGCGTTGCTCACATCCTGCAAAAAAGCCTCCATTTTTCCGCTCGTGCATTCTAGCTGTTCATCTTCATTTAATTGAGAGGAAATTAAAAGAGGATGACAGCAGATTTGCCTTAATCTTAAAATAGCTTCAAATACCTCCAAGCGATGCTTTGACAATCCCTCCATATTTATTTTGGTAAACAAATGGCTTTTAATTCCTGCTAAATAGCTATCATAAATTTTTCTTTGAGAGGGAGTCATCTCTACCCATACGGTTTGTTCAATACAGGCGGGAAGATCTTTGGCTACTTCTGCTTTCTTTCGGCGTAATACAAAAGGATGAATTTTTTTCTTGATGTTTTGTAAGTAGCGGCTATCTGATTGGCTTGCTTTTAAACCAGCACAAAAGTCTTTCTCCTCGCCTAAAAGTTCGGGCATGAGGAAATGAAAGTGGGACCATATTTCTCCTAAATGATTTTCGATAGGCGTGCCGGTTAAGAGTAGGCGAAAGTCTCCTTGTAATTGATAAGCTGCCTTTGCTACTTGAGTAAGGGAGTTTTTAATCGCTTGAGCTTCATCTAAGATAAGGGCAGCAAATTCAATAGGAGCTAATAATGCTAGGTCAAGGCGCATCGTAGCATAGGATGTTAAAATAATAGTATCACTAGCTAAATCCTCTTCTGTCAGTGCTCTTAATGGGCCATGATGTAAGATAATCTTTTTGTGGGGGAGAAAACGCTCGATCTCTCGTTGCCAATTAAATATCAAGGAGGTAGGCATGACAATCAATACAGGCTTAAAATGCTCTAACTGAGACAAAAAAGCTAAAACCTGCACGGTTTTGCCTAGGCCCATATCGTCGGATAAAATTCCATTAAAGCCATAATGCTTTAAAAAGTTTAACCAGTTGAGGCCTTGTTGCTGATAAGGACGTAAGGAACCTTGAAATAAAGGGCTAGGATCTATAGAAGGAAGTTCAGCCAAGGTTTGCAGCTCAGTTTTTAATTTGCTTGTCGCTGCATCTAAAGAAAGATGAGAGGAAGCTTGAAAGAAGTTCTCTAAAACTCCTACTTGATGTTTTTTTAGCTTTATACCTTCCGTAACAATTTCCCCTTCTTTAAAAAGAGTAGGAACTCCTTCAAGTTCCCATTTTTCGGGAAGTAAGCCTATAGCTTCTTCGCCAATTTGAACAAAACGCTCACTTTTATTAAAAGCTCCTGCTACTTCTTGAAGAGGAGCTTGGTAAGTATCAAAATGAAAGGTTCCGCGCGTGATGATCTCTTTTCCCTTCATAGAAATATCTAAATGGCTGTGAGTCAAAAGATAAACTTTTTTTCTCTGGTAATCTTTAATATGCCATCCAATCTCTAATAAAAATGTTAATGACTTAGCTACTTGATCAAGAGGGCAATAGTAGTGAGAGTGGCCGACTAATTTTTGGATAAACCCTGTCTCTAAAAGATCTTTCTCCCAATTCTTTTCAGCCCCAACGTCGCGCTTGTGAGCGTTAATATTTTTATCATGAAAGGGCCATTGCTTATCCTCACCATAATCCATCCACAGGTCTGCAAAAGCCCCAGAGCGATCTTTAAGGATCAGCAGAGGCAACGGTTGCTGAGCCTGCTGATCCTGTTCCTGTTTACTGTCTGTATAGACAATCCGCGCAAGAGATTCTACATCTGCATCTGCTGCTCTTCTGCTTTCAAGTAAGTAGCTTAAAGAAAACTCAAGAGGTTCGTAATAAATCTGCTTAAGTTCTTTCCAGGTAACCTCCGTATGGATAAGCTTAAGAATATTTCCTTTGATGAACCAATGGTTGGACCCTCGGCAAATAAAATCGCAAGCTGATAGATTAAACTCTTGGTCTAGATACTTTAGCATTCCATGCGCCCTCTGATCATGAATGCGATAATAAAATTCTACGGGCGTAAAGAAATCGCAGATAAGTTTCTTTCCATTATAAAAAAGCTTTCCTGAAGCTGCCAATAGCTTGAGAGCTTGAATGGATTGGGTATAGGGAATTTTAAGATACCCATCCACTAGCTTAGCATCTCTTAAGCTAAGAATGCGCTGAGGATCTTTATCTTTGAGAGTTGCCCATTGGCTCCAGCGGGTGGTCGTTACAGGGGAGTTAAAAGAGTGAAGAACTGTGTTAAATCCTTCATGGCGTACTTCTACAAGCGCTACGGCTAACAATCCTTCTTTCTCTGCTGCTGCTTTATCAATGCTATAAGCTATTTCTGGCATAAATATTTTACTAATTGTTTATATCATAAAGAAAAGATATACTAAATTTTTCTACAGATAAATCATAACAGGTTTTATGAATAAACTTAAAATGTGGAATGAGCATTCAAGCTGGAGCGAGGCTGAACAGGCTTGGGATGAACGTGCTAGCAAAGCAGCAAAAGAACATCCTATTAAGAGGTTAAAGCAATTGCCTGCTATGCCTGGAATAACCAAAGAGACCTCTAAAAACCTTAAATGGAAAAGCTTAAAGTGGATGATTACCCAAGATCATCAAGGTGCTATACGTAGAGGCTTTTTTAAACATCCTTTAAAATATGGATGGGCCTTTTTAAAATCTATTTTAAAGCCTAAGCCCTATAAAAAAGAAGGCGATTTCTTTTATTATGGCCTTCAGGATGAAGAACAGTTTAAAATGCTGTTAAAACAGCCTAACACTTTACTAGTTTTAGGGTTTTCTTATTGCCATAAACCTTTTGAATGCCCATCTGGCCGTTTCACCGATCAATGTATTCATGATCCTGCCCATGCTGTCTGCCAACAATGTTTTATTGGTAAAGCGGTCCATGCCTCTAAAAAAGAGACGATTATCCCTTTATTTATTCCTACTATTCATTATATAGGAGGAAAAATCTTTGAAATCGTCCATCATTATCCTGAGAAACAAGTTATTTTTATGATTACTGCTTGCGAAATGACGTTAGAGATGTTTGGCGATTGGGGCAATATGGTAGGCCTTAAGGGCATTGGTATACGCCTAGATGGCCGCATCTGCAATACCATGAAAGCTTTTGAACTGTCAGAAAAAGGTATTAAACCTGGCTTGACAGTCGTACTAGAAGAAACGCAAAAGCGTATGCTAAGCCTTATTAGATATTGCCTGGAAAATAAAGAGAAAATCTAGGCATTTCCCTTCATTCCTAGCTTATGAATAAAATATATATAAATAAGTTCAAGCCTTCAAGCGTTTATATTTATTTAAAGCCTATTTGGGAGTGTTAGAAGCTATATTTATATATTTATGCTTTTTCCTAAAAGGTTTATGCGGTCTATCTTCTTGAAAAGGACGTACTCGTTCCGCCTGTTGACACTGCTCTTGGCAACACCCTAAATACTTTTTTGAACATTCATTACAACATATAAATAAATCGTTACAATCCATATTGGCACAATTTAAATAGGTATCACAAGGTTGGTTACAATGATGGCAGGTGGCGATAGTCTTTGTCTCTTCCTTGCTGATAGGTACAGTCAAGCGATCATCAAAGACGAAAAGTTTGCCTAACCAATAATCGCTACCTTCTTGTAAACCATAATTGATGATGCCTCCTTCTAATTGATAAACTTTATCAAAACCTTGTTTAATAAGGATGGAAGAATAAAGTTCGCAGCGAATTCCTCCGGTGCAGTACATCATCACGGGAGTTTTTTGAGGATCTATTTTCTCTTTAAGATCTTCGACGTAATGTTTGAAATCTTTAAAGGTTTCACAAGGAGGAAGTTCTGCTCCTTCAAAGTGGCCAACTTTCCACTCATAATCATTCCTTACATCAATGAGAATATGGTCGTCTTTTTTTTCCAGCATCTCTTTCCATCGTTGAGGGGAGACATGTTCACCGCGCTTACTCAAATCTATTCTTTCATCCACAGCTACCAGTTGCTTGCGATATTTGACAGTACAGCGCGGAAAAGCGTGTTCATGGTACTCATGAAGCTTAAAATGCATGTCCTTAAATTCTGGCCTAGCATGCATCCAATCCATATAAGCTTGGCCATCTTCCCGAGAGGCTGACATTTGGCCGTTAATTCCATTTTCTGAAATATATATACGGCAAGTGACATCGCGTCCCTCAAAGAACTTTTTATGGGCGGTTACTTCTGCGTGTGGATCAGGTAAATGGGGAAAATGGTAATAGGCTAAGACAAGATAAGGTAGGGAGTGTGACATATTAAAATTAAGGAAAAGGGGGTTAATATTTTAGTTTACTAATCCAAGAGGACCACTTTTGCTCGAGGTTAGGATTGTCTAGGCAATATTTATAAAAATTTTTCATAAACTCCAGCCTTTCAAAATGGTAAGGGTATCTCCAGTCGTTTACTTCAAAAGGCACTGTTAAATCTTTGCCTCCAATCAGGGCATGGCGTTTAAGGATATCTTTGAAAGAAACCTTTGAAGCATTGCGGATCATGTCGTACATAGCAATCAAGGCTGTGCTTCGCCCTCTACCCGCAGCACAATGAAAGTGGAGCCAGTAACCAGGATTTTCGGGGGTCAAATGATAAGCCTTTATAAGTTCGATGAAACGATCGACTTGCTCATCGCCAGGTTTAACATGATCGGTCAACGGAAGGCGTACATGGTGAATTCCCATTTTGCAGATTAAATCATTCTCTGTATAAACTTCTTTAACATGCACAGTAGAGGAAGGATTAAAAGTATATTTGTCATGAAGATGCACCTGCTTATTTCTTAACAGCTTTTGCAATCTTTCATTTTCATCCCACTGAATTTCTTCAAAAGTTTTTTCTTTATTATGCCAGTTTCTCTCGCCATACCAGCTCACTGCCATGCCATTGATAAAACCATGGGATTCTTCACGTAAATCAATAACCATAATGCGGTTATAAGGAATAGTCTTTAAAATTTGAAGAAGGCCATTTGCCGAAAACTGTCCGCTTGCCGAAGCATTTAAATTGAGAAGACCCTCGACTGAGGGAAGAGAAGGATTGCTGTGCTTAGCTAGATAACAGGGCGTAGTCATCCGAAAATTTTTGGGAAGATCTTCTAAATTCTCCATATTAAGGATTAAAGGGATTTCTTTTATGGGCATTAACCTATCCTCATTAGCACTTAAGGTGAAGGAAAGTAGGAAACAAGTAAGATGAATAAGCGTAAATATACGTTCTGATATCATTAAAATGGCCACCAAACGGTTGAAAAGATAATAATGAAAGCTTTTGTAAAACTCAACATATATCTTTTGAATTTAAAGATTGGATTAAAGGAATTTAAAAATCATAAAAAGCCTTTCGCTGCTTTGTCTATATAGCTAAGCTAGCCATAAGAAGCCTGTTTTTTCAGCTTTATAAGATGGCGGGATGATTAGGTGCCTTTACTTAAGCAAAATTTAAGGATACACTCCTTCATTGCCATTTAAGCTGTGAAGTCCTAAGGCATTAAAAAAGTTAATGCTTAAATTTTATGAAGTTTTTAATCAAAAATTAAAAAAAATGCATAACAAAGGTGATAAGTAATCTCTCCACCCTGATAAGAGGCTTTTTTGTGTTTTTAAGAGAAGGGAAAACTTTTTACGAAGAAAGCTTTTAAAGATTAAATAAAATCTTAAAATTTTTAATGATATTTACTTCTCATTTTGAAAAAAAACACTCCCGCTTACTGTGAATTTTTTGGCAAAAAAGCCCGTAAGTTGTCCTCAGCAAAAGAAAATGTAGAAGAGAAGCCCTTAAGATAAGCAGCCCTCATTCTCTTAAAGTAGACAAGTCCAAAGCTCTAAGCGAACAATACCTTCTAATTATGAAGGCTACCTATACTTTTAAGAGCTAAAGCTTTTATCCATTAAAGAAATTTAAGTTTTTTAATGCTCTTGCTTTATAAAAAAATTCTCTTGTAATCTTTTTTTTGAACCTCGCTCAAAAATAACAGCATAGGATAAGATACATTTGAAGATGCCATACATTTTAAGGAGAATTGCATGTCAGAACATTTAAAGCATTTAGATGATGATAACTTTGGAACCACTATAGCAACAGGCGTGACTTTGGTAGATTTCTTTGCTGATTGGTGTGGTCCTTGTAAGATGATAGCCCCTATAATTGAAGAATTAGCAGGAGAGCTGGCCGAACAAGCTACTATCGCTAAGGTAGATATTGAAAAAGCTCAAAAAGTTACAGCTCAATATGGTGTAACTTCTATCCCTACACTTATCGTTTTTAAAGAAGGCAAGGAAATTAAACGCTTTGTAGGAGTAAAATCTAAACAAGATCTTAAAGAGGCTATTACGGTGAGCCTTTAAATTTTAAAAGAGGGTAGGTGTAGCTCATCTATTCGTTTAGGTAGAAAAGAGTAAAGCAGACCACTTTAGTGGGGGCCCTTTTGCCCTGTAAGGCAAAAAGGCTCGCGCTCTAGCCTAATTAATTTTTTTTGTCTTTTGCTTGCTTAAAATGATTTTGCCTCCAAGCTTCATAGACAGCTATTCCTACGGAAGTGGCTAGATTTAAGCAACGCACTCCCTCAATCATAGGAATGCGTACAAAGCGCTCTGGCCATTTTTGGAAAAAGATAGGCGGTAATCCTGCTGTTTCAGAACCGAAAATAAGATAATCATTAGCTTGATAGTTCACTTCCGTATGTAAACGGGTGGCCTTACTAGAGAAAAAAGTAAAAGAGTGGCAAGAACTTTCTAGCAGCTCCTCTAGGTTTTCAATAAGTTGAACATTGACGCCTTCCCAATAATCTAAACCCGATCTTTTGAGCCATCGATCACTTATACTAAACCCCAAGGGGGGAATTAGAACAAGGTCGTTGCCAGTTACTGCGCATGTGCGTACAATATTGCCAGTATTTTGAGGGATGCAGGGTTGATAAAGAACTACTTTCACAGGATATAAATATAGAGGGTAGAAGATGTAAAAAGGCTGCATATTTACTGCTATGCAGCCTTTTTATTTTATAAATTTATTTTTTTGAGTCGGTTGCTTCGCTTTCTTCAAGTAAAAGCATTTCTTCCTCAGTGGCCTCAGGGATATCTTTCAAATTTTTTGTATCTCCTTTAGCTTTTACTACCTCAACTTCAAAAATAATAGCTGAATTGGGGGGTAGCTGGCCTGTTTTACCAAATCCTAGATCTGGATGGACAAATAAACGTCGTTTTTCGCCTTCCTTCATTCCATTGATTCCTTTGCTAAAACCTGCGGTTGTCTGGTCTAAGGGAATGGTGACCGGTCCTCCTGTGGCTTCAGAACTATCGAAAACAGTTCCATCAATATATTTGGCCGTATAGTTAATACTAGGAGTTCCATGCTCATCTACAGCCGTGCCAGTGCCTTCTTGTAGGATTATGTATTGCAGTTTTCCTGGCACAATTGTTTGTACATTAGTTTCTTGAGCATTTTTTGCCATAAAAGCTTCCGCAGCTTTCAAATTATCCTCTGATAACTTGGCAAAAGCCTGCTCTTGCACTTTAAACATAAGAGCTTCATATTCTTGATCGCTCATGGGTCCAGCCTTACCTTCTGCTCCATCACGCATGCCTTTGATAATGCTATCTAAATCAAAGGCTACCCCAGGGCTTTTTAAGTTTTTGCCGATGAAGTGACCAAAAGCTTCAGATAGCTTTTTCATGTCGACTTCAGTAGTAGAACTGGCGTGGCTATTGGCATTAGGAAGAGAGTTTTTCGCTGAATGAGACGTTGTATCTTCATGAGCAACTAAAGTTCCTAGTATAAGAGCGGTACTAATACCGGCCAAAGTTAAAAGTTTTGTTTTATTTAGCATAGCGCGATCAAACCTCCATTCTTTTTGAATATACAACACGTTAGGTTAATTACCTAAATTATGTCCACGAAAATCCAGGTTCTTCGATGGTTAATTTAAGATCTTTTAATTGCTCAGAGGAAACGTTTGCAGGACATTCAAGCATTAAATCGCTAGCTTTTTGAGTTTTAGGGAAAGCGATCACATCACGAATGTTTTCTGTTTGGCTTAGGATCATAACAATGCGGTCTAATCCTAGAGCGATTCCTAAATGGGGAGGAGTTCCATAGCTAAGAGCCTCAAGAAAAAATCCAAATTTAATTTTTAGCTCTTCGGCGGATAATTTGAGAAGCTCAAATATTTTCTTTTGCAAGTCACTATTATGAATGCGCTGAGAGCCTCCTCCAATTTCATAGCCGTTAAGCACAATATCATAGCCTGATGAACGTACCGCTAATGGATCTGTATCTAATAGAGGCAAATCATCTGGATGAGGGGAGGTAAAAGGATGATGTTCACTGACTAACCGTTGGTTGTCTTCATCCCAAGCAAATAGGGGAAAATCTGTCACCCATAAAAATTCTAGCTGATGGGGTTTAATTAAATTTCTGTCTCGACTCAATCGTCGCCTTAGATGGTCTAATGCTTGGTTAGTACGAGATTTAGAATCGGCGATCATGAAAAGAAGATCGCCATTTTCCATGCCCATTCTTTGAATAAGTTCTTTCTGCAGCTCCTTAGAGAAAAACTTGGCAATGCTGGAGGATAATGTTCCTTCTTGCATTTTCATCCAAGCGAGCCCTTTTACTCCTAGACGTCCCACAAAATCAGTATATTCATCGATGTTTTTACGCGAAATATCCTGGCCGCCTTTAACACATAAACCTTTTACCGTGCCTCCACCGTTGATTTGCTCTTGAAAAACAGCAAAGGTCGATTGGGCAGCCAGGTCTTGCAGCTCAACTAGTTCCATGCCAAAACGCATATCTGGACGATCGGTGCCGAAACGTTTCAGGCATTCTTGATGGGAAAGACGGCGAAAACCCATAGGAATATCCATTTCATTACAAGCTTTAAAAATTTTATTTAATAAGCCTTCAATGAGAGGGATGAGATCTTCTGCTGTTCCGAAGCTCATTTCTAGGTCTATTTGGGTAAACTCTGGCTGGCGATCTGCACGTAGATCTTCATCACGAAAACAAGGGGCTATCTGAAAATAACGATCCATGCCAGCTACCATTAATAGCTGCTTAAATATCTGCGGAGACTGAGGAAGAGCAAAGAAGGACCCAGGGTAAATGCGAGAAGGGACTAAATAATCGCGGGCTCCTTCAGGGGTGGATTTTCCTAAAAGTGGGGTAGAAATTTCAAGGAATCCATTTTCATCCAGATAATGCCTTGTCGCTAACATCGCTTGATGCCTTTTAACAAGCCTGTTGGCGATCTCACCACGTCGAATATCAAGGTAGCGATATTTAAGACGTAATTCCTCATTCACTTCAATCTGTTCATCGCAGATAGAAAAAGGAGGTGTCTTGGCTTTAGAAAGCAATTCAATTGTAAGAACTTGCACTTCAATTTCCCCTGTGGAAAGCTTTAAATTTGCCATGCCTTCTTGCCGGGGGATAACTGTTCCTTGAATGGCGATAACATACTCTGAGCGTAGCTTTTCGCTATCCCTATGAGCTTGAGGATTTTTTTCAGGATCAAAAACCAGCTGGGTAAGGCCAAATCGATCACGCAAATCAATAAATATTAAGCCTCCATGATCCCGGCGACGATGAACCCATCCGGCCAAGGTAACCGCCTGCCCAATATTTTCTTTTCGTAAGCTGCCACAATTAAATGTGCGGCGATAAGTAACCATATAACTCCTCTAACAATCAGTAATTTTTTTCATTTTTAACATTGTCTCTTTAAGGCCCTCTACCATTTCTTGAGTGCTTTCTACTTTATGCTCTAGTTTCTGGATAAAAAATTCCACAGCGTGAGAATTTTTTAAAGATTGACTAATATCCATTATTAATTTCAAAAAATCCTCATTTTTAAAATCAAGCCTTAAGATTTTTGCTAGGTTGTTTAAAGGAATTTTTACGCTTTCTCCTGAATGCATATTTTTAAGGTTAACTTCTTGGTTTTTAAGCTCTTCTTCCCCTATAATGACCACATGTTTTGCCTGTAGCTGATTCGCATAGTGCATGACCTTGGCTAATTTTTTACCGCTCAAATCCATGTCACTAGGAATGCCATGGAGACGCAAGTCCTGCAAAAGAGAAAAACACACTTCTTTAGCTTGTTCTCCCAGAGGGATAAGAAAAACCTCTAAAGCCGGAGCAGGTGGGATCCAAGTTTGTTGCTTTAACATGGTTTGTAAAATTCTTTCAAGGCCCGTTCCAAATCCTATAGTAGGCAGATCGGGTCCACCCAAGGTTTTCATTAAACCATCATAGCGACCTCCTCCTCCTACACTATTTTGAGCGCCTAACTCGCCAGAAGTAATTTCAAATACAGTTTTATTATAGTAATCAAGGCCACGTACAAGCCTTGGGTTAATAGAATAAGGAATGTGGAGCTTATTGAGGAGGCGTTTAACTGCTGCAAAGTGTGTAGCACTCTCTTCGTCTAAAAAGTCTAATATATGAGGAGCATCTTTTATAATGGCTTGGTCTTGAGGCTCTTTAGAGTCAAAAATTCTTAACGGATTGAGGGTAAAACGCCGCTGACTATCCTTAGACAACTGCTCATAACGGCCCTTTAGATAAGCTTGCAAAGAAGCTTTAAATAATTTGCGGCTTTCTGGATTGCCTAAAGAATTAATATGAACCTGTAGATTCTTTAATCCCAATTTTTGATAGACATTATAAACTAAATCGATAAGTTCGGCATCTTGCTCTGCCGCTGAAATTCCTATTGCCTCAGCACCAAATTGATGATGCTGACGATAACGCCCAGCTTGAGAGCGCTCATAACGAAACATAGGCCCTATATAAAACATCTTATGGATAGGGGCTTGAGTATGAAGTTGATGCTCAATAAAAGCTCGAATGACAGGAGCTGTTCCTTCAGGGCGTAAGGTAAGAGATCTATCTCCTTTATCTTGAAAGGTATACATTTCTTTGGAGACGATATCACTTGATTCACCTACTCCTCGTATAAACAGTTCAGTTCTTTCAAAAATAGGAGTACGTATCTCTTTATAACCATACGAGGTAGCAGTCTCCCGTATAATATTTTCAATATAATTCCATAGGTAGGAATTACGCCAAGGCTCTTCTATACTTATAGGCAAAATATCAAACACGCCGGGTGCTGAGGGAATGGTCATGGTAAAAGATCTCCTGATTAAGTGGGCGAAGTATAGTAGATAGGAAATAAAGCGTAAAGAGAGAATGAATGACTCTTTTTTTCTTGATTACTTCAATTGTTTAATCTTCATTTGTTATCTAAAATTAATAAATTTTAATTAAAATATATGAATTATGTTATAATAAATTTAGATGGTTTAATTTTTATAAAATAATTTAATTAAGCTTTTATAAATGGTAATGTTTGGAGAGATTTATGAATGATTTTCGTATTCCTAGCTTTGATCCAAAAGCTGCGCTTTTAACTCAAGAAAAAGCTTCTTTCAAGGAAAAAAAAGATCCAGCTGTACATATTCCTTCTCACCGACAAGCAGCCATGAAAGGAAAAGAGAGTGATTTTATTAAGCGGATGAATAACCATGTGATTAAAATCATAAATCTTGTTAAATCCATCTTCACAAGAGCGGAAAACAAAGGAGAGATAAAAAATAGTTCCGTAATAAATGGAGGTTCAAGAAGCATAGAAAAGCTTGTTAGGCCTTGGATTTCTGGTCAAGTAGAGGTAAAGGAAGGCTCTATCTCTATTTTAATAGGTCTTCGGGCACAACCGGTGGCCTCGCCATTTCTAGCAAAAGAAATCACAGCTTCGCCCCCAGACGATGAAAAAACCAGGGGTATGCAAAAACAAGAAGAGCAAGCAAATATCTCTTTACCTCCTGAAATCCATTCAATAAAGGAGCCTACTGCCCAAGAATTAGCCTTCACTCCCTCACCATCTTCCCTGCGCGAAGAAAGTTTAGCTAGCAACGTTCCTTTAGCGCCACCTCCTCCTCCCTCTTTACCAACAAAAGATACCCTGCAGACTAGCATAGCTATTCCTACTGCTCCTCCCCCTCCATCTTTTTTGAAAACCACGGAGATTACTCAATCGGTGGCTCACCAGAAGCTTTCTTCCTCAGGATTAAGTAAGGAAACAGTAAAGAAGCAAGATTACGACATCGTAGAGCACCTCATGAAACGTCGATTAGCCATGCATGATTCTGACGAAGAGGAAGAAGAGGTAGAAGAAGACATGGGAAGCCCAAAAGATAGCAGCCAGCCAATAAACTTAGAGGATAGCCAGCCGACCTTTGCGGTTAAAAAAGAAAAAAATTATCCTCACGAGGCTACACAAGTTAAAAAAGGGAATAGCTCCCAAGGGCAACCCATCGATAGGGCAGCCCTTATGCAACAAATTATAGAAGGCAAAAAGCTTAACTCTATTAAACCCAATGAAAAGCCTAGCAAACCCCAGTCTAGTTCTCCTCTAATGGAAGCTCTTTTTAAAAAAACAGAACAGGTGAAAAGCTCTTCTTCCCATTCATCTTCTTCAGAAAATATGACTGAGGCGGAAGAGGAAGAGTGGAAGGTTTAAAAAGGAGGCCTAAATTCACTGCCTTTTTAAAAATTTAGGCCTATAAATTAAAAACAAAATTTAATTCTTTCCTAAGTAGGCTCTCTTAAGTAAAAACTTGCCTTTAAAGAAAAGATCAGCTTTTAAAGAGCTGATCTATTTTTAGAGGATAGAGACAGCGCTTCTGTAGAGGCTACTATAGGCCTATGGAAAAAGTTTTAAGATTTTTTTAACTTTTCAAGCTCATCCATATAATATTTTTCATCATCAGAGGTGTCTAAAGTACAAAATTTTAAAACTTTAAATAGTGCCGCTGCCTGTTCTTCATTATTTAGCAAAGACAAAGGCCGAGGATGGGAGGAAAAAAGCAGGAAATTTAGTTGAGAGATTAGGGTGTTTTTGATGATTTTTTGATCCATTTCTAACTCGTCAAGATCGCTAAAGTTTTTTATAACGAGCCAAGAGGTAACAGCATCGACTAAGGTAGCAAGTTCGTTCATGTTTTCCGCTTGTTTTATTTTTTCTCTATATTTTTGCAAAAGGGCTTGATGATCATGATGAATGGCATTAAGCTTTAAATGGCTTAAGCCCGCCTTTTCTAGATAGCTTTTGAATTCTTTAACGGGCATTAATGGATATTCTTCTGTCAATTGAAGGATGGATTGAATCAGATGATGTCTTTGTTCTAGCTCTAAGGTGTAATATTTTTGAAATAAATCTTTAGCTTTTTTTTCAAATTCTTCCGTGGGATGCTCACTATTTTCTTTTATAAGATTGATCATTTGATTTTTAAGAGGGGTAAGCACTTCCTCGCGTGATTGGCGCAAATATTTTAATTTTGCTAACAAAGGATGAATGTTTAAGGAAAGAGCATGGGGGTTGTTAGAGTCCAGCTCTACCAAAAATTCATGATCAGCAGGCAAGGTAGAGCTAGCAACTTTTGACGAATCGTTAAAAGTTTTAGGTGAGCTTTCATCATCAATGATAAGATGGCTACTTAGGATCATGCCCTCAGGATTAAATTTTAAGTAGGCCGTCAAAAAGCTCCCAGGAGAAGTAAAAGCTGCAATGGCTTTTTGAGCTTCCAAGGTAAGTTGAATCCCGTCCGAAAAATAAAGCACCATATTTGACATCTTTGATAGAAGGCTTATTTCTTGCTTTAAGCGGGATAATTCATGCACATTACCTGGTGTTTGCATCAATTGGATAGCACGCTTGATGATCGTTTCGCCTAATTGGTAATAGCGAGGTGCATTGTAAATATAATTTTCTGCCCCAGGACGAAGCAGGATGAGAGCTTTAGGGGGAGAGAAGTCTGGGGCTTTACGTTTTTGAGCCAGTGTGCTTAAAAGAATTAGCTTACCCTGTTTCACAAGATTTGTTACTTCCACCGCATTAGAATTATCTAAATTATTGGAATTTACCAATAAACGATTAAGAGTTTTCATGTCAGCAACTTTCCGCAATTGCATGAGCTTAGAATCGATGACAATAGCAGTTTTAGGAATTAATGATTGAAGGACACTAGGTGCTGGTTGCGCGATAACGAGAAATTGCGAAAAATCGGTACTCGTATAAATCCTTAAAGAGTAAGAGGTTTCATTCAAATGCCCATGCTGATCGATGTTTGTTAAGGAGGGGTAGTCATGAGGAATGACTTGAGCAAGGCTCTTCTTGATAAATTCTGGATCGGACCAATTCTTTTTTTGAGGCTTAATATAATGTATTTGAGCATATTTAAGCGCCATAGCTATATCAGCCACACCTTCTGCAGCTTTCATTTCTTCTATTTCATTTTTGGCACTGATATTAAAATAAAGAGCGCCAGCGACAAGTCCAAGGATAAATAAAAGAGTCATTACAAGAGTCGTAAGAAATTTCCAATCAATGAGATTTTTTGTCTCTTCAATTTTTACCCCTGTAACCGCTGCTTCTTCTTTTTCTGTATTCCAAGTTTCGCCCTCATCGTCAAATTCACCTACTTGATATTCAGGGCGGCTTTTTGGCGCAAGCATGGTGGGGAGAGTAGGAAAGTGATCGACTGTATCTTCTTGCAAAAAGAGGGAAGAGCTATCATTTTCACTAGCTAAATAGGTAGACAAGCTCTCTTCTTTAAAGTGTTTGATTCCAAATTGCTCAATTTCATGCATTAAATCTTCTAATTCCCTTTCTTCAAGCTGGCTCTTTGCCCATTTTTTCTGCTCCAACAAGCTAACCTCTTCTTGAAGAGGAAATTTGCTACTCTCCTGAGGGGACATAGGGGAAGGATTAGAGATAAAGTTTGAGCTTTTTAAAGAGTTTTCAGAGATAGAAGAAGGGGGAAGGGGGAGCTTTCTTTCCAAAGCTTGCCATTCAAGTAGCCCTTCTAGCGTAACATTTAAAGGCTCATTTATAGAAGAAAGTGTCTTATCATCCTCTTTTACAGATTCTACATACTTGAGTTCTATCTGAATAAGATGGCTCCCAACCTGTAAGATGCCACTATCTTTTATACTTTTTTTACCAAAAGGCACATCATTTAAAGTTGCAAAAGGGTCATTTGCATAATTGATCACTTGGCATTGCTGCCCTTTGTGTACAATTTTTATATGAATAGGTTGTATAGCCGCATCAGCTAGAATTAGATCAGCTTTCATAGATCCTGTACCTGAACCAATAATTATGGTTTCTTGGTCAAAAATGCTAACGATTGGGCTCTCATGCGGATTTAAGGTAATTTTTATCATTATTATTTATTCTTAAAAATTCTAGATGGTAGAATTTAATTTTATGAGCTGCATTTCTAGCATATCTGGCAGCTAAGGTCAACCTAATTTATTGTTAACTAAATTTTTAATTGGATTAATAGCGTAGCTGCTGATAAAATGTTGCGCTTGTGTAAAATTGATCCCCCCGTTATAAGAATCCTTATCTATCAAAACAGTGAAAATTTCAAAAAATCATTTAAATTTTTAGGAGCATTGCGTGAATTGGTTGCTTAGATTATTAAGGCCTGCACCCTATCTACCGGAAATTCAAGATCAAGAAAAAGTTAAGCATCTTTATAATTATTGGCGTATACGAATTTTATATTCCATGTTTATAGGCTATGCTTTTTATTATTTTACCCGTAAAAGCTTCACTTTTGCGATGCCTGGCATTATTGCTGAATTAGGATTCGACAAAAGCCAGCTAGGAATTTTAGCAAGTATTTTTTCCATTACCTATGGCTTTAGCAAATTTGCCAGTGGCATTATTTCCGATCGCTCAAATGCTCGTTACTTTATGGCTTTTGGCCTTATTATTACAGGCATAATTAATATTTTATTTGGTTTATCTTCTAACCTCTTCTTGTTTGCCATTTTTTGGGGGCTAAACGGATGGTTTCAAGGTTTTGGTTGGCCGCCATGTGCACGTTTTTTAACTCATTGGTATTCTCAATCAGAAAGAGGCTCATGGTGGTCGACCTGGAACGTTTCTCACAATGTAGGCGCTTTTTTAATCCCTTGGATTGTAGGATTTTGCGCATATTATTTTGGTGGTTGGCGAGCCGCCATGTATGTGCCAGGAATGATTTGTATTCTAGGAGGTTTTTATTTAATTAATCGCTTAAGGGATACTCCTCAATCTTTAGGGCTACCTCCTATAGAAAAATTTCGCAACGATTATTCCGGGAATGGTAGCCAAGCAGAGGATGAACAGCTCTCAGCGCGTGAAGTTTTAGTGGAGTATGTTTTAAAAAATAAATACATTTGGATGCTAGCTATTTCTTATTTTTTTGTCTATTTTGTTCGTACAGGGATTAATGATTGGACTGCCCTTTATTTGATAGAAACCAAAGGGTATAATCAGCTGAGTGCCAATGGCTGTGTCTCCTTATTCGAAGTGGGTGGTTTTTTTGGCAGCTTAGCAGCAGGGTGGGCCTCTGACTATTTTTTCTCTGCTAAGAGAGGACCTGTTAATGTGCTTTTTGCTGTACTTATGTTTATTGCCATTGCTTTCTTTTGGTTTGTCCCCGCAGGTTATCCTTTAGTAGATTCAGCAGCCATGTTTACAATAGGTTTTGCTATCTTTGGCCCGCAGATGTTGATTGGGGTAGCATGCGCTGAGCTTTCTCATAAGAAGGCTGCAGCTTCTTCTACCGGGTTTGCAGGCACATTTGCCTATATGGGAGCTGCTGTTGCAGGCTATCCTCTTGGCAAGGTTACTCAGGAAATGGGATGGGATGGCTTTTTTTGGTGCTTAGGAATTTCTTGTATAATAGCTGTTCTTTTACTTCTCCCTTTGTGGGCGATTAGTGAAAACAAAAAACTGGTGACAGCAAAAAGCCGTTCCTAACAGAAATTCTTCCCCTTTAAATTTCTTAAATGGAATTGTTTTTTTTTGGGTTATTAAAAGCGTGAAAATTTTATCCATGCGTGTTTTTGGAAGATCCTTCTCTTGGATAAGCTTCCTGCAAAGAGCAAGAAATTGAGCGAAAAAAAAACAACCTGAGGGCCAGAACATGGAAGTAGGATGCAAGAAGATCTAGCTGTTCATTTACCCGCATGGATTTTTGCTAAGATAAAGAGGCTTTTTTTATCATTAACCTTCCTACTTTAGAAGTAACCGTAAAAATTTGGGCTCTTTTAAGTAGGTTTTTATAAATTCATCAGCAAGCGCTTTGAAAAAGAACTCAGCCCCTCTTAGAGAATAAATTTTAGCTTTCAAAGGATTTTATTTCTCATTCTTCCTGCTTTTCTTCTTACAAGGAGTTTACGCCATCATCCTATTTAAAAGGCCAAGCAGCCAAAAAGGAATCGCTCCTTGCTAAATTTCTGATAGCCTTTTATTTGCTTGTTTACTCGATCTCATAAGATACGGTATACTTGAACCTAAATTCTTAAATAATGGCTATAGATTATATTTATGTGGGTTCCCTTACATGTCCATTCTCAATTTTCCATCTTAGATGCTGCTGCTGATGTGCATGCTATTGCCAAAAAAGCAGCTGCTTTTCATATGCCTGCAGTGGCTTTAACAGATCATGGTAACATGTTTGGGGCCATTGATTTTTATAAGGCTTGTAAAGATGTGGGTGTTAAACCCATCTTAGGCTGTGAGTTTTATGTTGCACCCGAATCGCGATTTGACAAAAAAAAAGAATATGGAGCACGTACTAATTTTCATTTAACTATTTTAGCTAAAAATAAAGCTGGTTATCATAACTTATGTAAGTTAACTTCCATCGGTTATCTAGAGGGATTTTACTACCATCCACGCATCGATCACGAAGTGCTTAAGCTTCATAGTGAAGGATTGATTTGCCTATCAGGTTGCCAAAGTAGCTTAATCGCTTATGAAGCTTTGAATGGCACAAAAGATAGCTTAATGAGCAAAATCCGTTGGTATCAAGAGCTCTTTGGAGACGATTATTATCTTGAATTACAGCGCCATCGGATGACAGATCAAGATATTCGCCAGGATGGCTTGCATCAAGAAACTTGGCTTCAGCAATATTACCAAGACTATATACAAAAACAAGAAAAAATTAACGCTACTCTTATAGAAATATCAAAAGAGCTTAATATAAAGGTCGTGGCTACAAATGATAGCCATTACATTGAACGCGCTGATTGGCGCGCGCATGAGATTTTACTTAATATTCAGTCTGGGGAGCCTACTGAAATGTGGGAAAAAGACTCGTACGGCAATCTAAAATTTCGCGTGCCTAATCCTAAACGTCGTACTTATCCCTCTCATGAATGCTATTTTAAATCTCCTCAGCAAATGGCTGAGCTTTTTAGCGATTTTCCAGAAGCTCTATCTAATAGCTTGGAAATTGCTGAGAAATGTAATGTATCGATTGATTTCAAAACCAAGCATTATCCCATCTACTTACCCCCTGCTCTTGAGGGAAAAAATTACACTAAAGAGGAACAAGCCGAGGCCGTTAAAAATTACCTATGGCAATTATGTGAGGAAGGTATCACCAAGCGGTATACACCTGAACGTTTAAATAAAATCAAAGAAATCTTTCCTGAAAAAGATCCCCTTGACATTGTACAAGAGCGCTTGAAATATGAGATGGACATTATTGTTCCCAAAGGGATGAGCGATTACTTGCTGATTGTATGGGATTTTATCAATTGGGCCAAACGTCAAGGGATCCCTGTAGGACCAGGCAGAGGATCGGGGGCTGGTTCTATTGTGCTTTACCTGATTGGAGTGACCGATATTGAACCTCTGCGTTTTCATCTGTTTTTTGAGCGTTTCATTAATCCTGAACGGCTTTCTTATCCTGATATTGACGTAGATATTTGTATGGATGGGCGCAGTGAGGTTATTAACTATACCCTTCAAAAATATGGTAAAGATAATATTGCGCAGATCATTACTTTTGGCACCATGAAAGCTAAAATGACCATTAAAGATGTAGGACGGGTATTAAGTGTTCCTTTAGCTAAGGTGAATGCGATTGCTAAACTTGTACCTGATGACCTCAATATTACCCTCCAGAAAGCTTTAGAAAAAGATCCAGATTTACGGGCCATGTATGAGCAGGACGAAGATGCTCAACGCATCATCGATATAGGTAAGACTTTAGAGGGATCTATTCGTAATACGGGTATTCATGCTGCAGGCATCATTATCAGTGGAGAACCGCTGACTAACTTTATACCCGTTTGCCTTTCTAAAGATTCTGATATGCCAGTGACGCAGCTTTCCATGAAACCTGTTGAATTAGTGGGAATGCTAAAGGTGGACTTTTTAGGCCTTAAAACACTGACCGCTATCCATATATGTGTAAAGGCAATTTATCAAAGGGTTGGTAAAGCCATTGATTGGATTAATCTTCCTTTAGATGATCAGCCTACCTTTAATCTTTTAAACCAAGGAAAAACTTTAGGCATTTTTCAGCTGGAATCTGCAGGCATGCAAGATTTGGCACGCCAGCTCCATTTGGATAAGTTTGAAGAAATTATTGCCGTAGGAGCTCTCTACCGACCAGGCCCTATGGACATGATTCCCTCTTTCATTAATAGAAAGCATGGCCGTGAACCTATTGAATATGATCATCCATGGATGAATGATATTCTTGCAGAAACCTATGGCATTATGGTTTATCAAGAGCAGGTGATGCAGATAGCTAGTAAGCTTGCTAAATTTTCGCTAGGTGAAGGAGATGTCTTGCGGCGTGCTATGGGTAAAAAAGATAGGGATCAAATGCTTCAGCAACGAGAAAAATTTCGTTTAGGTTCGTTGGAAAACGGGATTGATGAAGAAACCTCGATGCAAATTTTTGATAAAATGGAAAAATTTGCTGCCTATGGATTTAATAAATCCCATGCAGCTGCCTATGGCTATCTCTCCTATGTGACTGCCTATCTGAAAGCTAACTACCCTAATGAGTGGATGGCTGCTCTTATGACGTGTGATAGTGATGATTTAACAAAGGTAACTAAATTTATTGGAGAATGCCAAGAAATGGGTATTGCCATTTTACAGCCAGACGTTAATGAAGCGCATGCCACCTTTTTTGCTACTCCTCAAGGAATTCGTTTCGCCATGGCAGGTATTAAAGGAGTGGGAGAAGGAGTCGTGGAAGCTATTATTAAAGAAAGAAATAAAGGCGGCCCTTATACAAGCTTATATCAATTTATTAAAAGAATTGATAACACTAAAGTGGGCAAAAAGGTTATTGAAAACTTGGTGGATGCAGGATGTTTTGATTTTACTAGCTGGTCGAGAGATAGCTTAAGGCAAAGTATTGATCCTATCTATGAGACTGTGCTAAAAGAAAAGCAAGAAGCTTCAGCTGGCGTCTTATCCCTTTTTGCTTTGATGGGAGAGTCCTCCGAATCTCGTTTTATGCATCCTCCCGAAGTAAAAAAGAAGACCTCCCGCTTGGATATTCTTTTGCGGGAAAAAGAACTTTTGGGCTTTTTTTTAACGGGTCATCCCATGGATGCTTATCGTGAGATTATCACGCGCCTTTCTTGCATACCTTTAAGCCATGTTCAGAATTTAGAGCACAATGCTGTCTTCCGAGCAGCTTTGATTGTAGAGACAGCTGAAATACGAGTCTCTTCTAAAACGCAAAAAAAATTTGCCATCTTGATGGTTAGCGATGGCATGGATCGGTATGAGATGCCTATATGGTCTGATTTGTTTGAGCAGAAAAACTTATTGTTAAAAGAAAATCAACTTTTATATGCAGTCATCCAAGTAGATAAAAAGGAAGAATCCCTTCGACTTTCTTGTAAATGGATTGATGATTTAACTAAAGCTAATGAAGCGATGGTAGAAGAATGCGATCGGGCTTTTGATAAGGCTAAATTACAAGCCGCTCGTTTTGCAAAAGCTATAGGAGAGGGGAGGGATAAAAAAGTGGAAAAATCAAAAGTTGTGCTAGAAAAAAAGAGAGAGGTAATGAGAGAGTCTAAAACTTTATCTTTAAAAATAGATTTGGACAATGTGCGTTTAACACAAATTATGCAACTTAAAGGGTTATTCATAGAACATCGTGGAACCACGCCTATTCAATTGGAGTTCCATTGCCAGGAAGATGTGCATGCCATTTTACATATTGAAAGCCGTTGGGGAGTAACTTTAACGCCTGAATTGGAATCTAAGCTTAAAACACTTTCCTTTATTATGAAGCATTCTTTAAATTAAATCATTGCGCTATTCTTTTTGACATATAACTTATCATAGCTAATAAAAGAAAGGCTGGACTAGCGTTTGGCAGGGCTCCATAAGTTTTGCTTGTTTTACGGCATAGTCCCAACCAGGCTAGACAAGTATTCTTGGTATAATCCATCTTTTTGCTTACAGATCAATCCTATTGGCTCTAGCTTTTTAGCCCATAATCAATCTTTTTTTGCTCTATGCATTATAAAAGAGAGATTTTTTCCATACTTCAGAATAAAAGAATTTTTGGTAGGGAGGCCTTTAAGCTTCTTAAGGATAACTCTATAGTGTTCTTTCAAATAATTAAACCAATCAAGAGCAATAAAGCCGATGATTGAATAGCGAGCCAGATGATTCTTTAAGCTGCTAAAGAGTAGGAAAAAACCGTCCATGGAGATAGCACTTAGGATAGCCAGGCTTCTTGCCAATCATCTTATGGAGGGTATAGATCCTGTAGCATTTCCATGAAGAAGAGGAAGGCTAAGCCAAGAGAGGGGTACTCCTTGGATGAAAAAAGAAAGGATGCTTTAAAAGTCATTCAAGGCTTAGAAAGAGACGATAAAGCTAGGTAGCTTTATAAGAATTCTGGCAGCGATCATGAAAGATCGCTTGCCGAAATGGCGAGGTATCGCTTTAAAAGAAGCTTTGGAAAATTTTTGCTCTTAGAAAGTAGCCAACTAGCAAGCAAAGCTTTTCATCAAAATTTTGGTTATGAAGAAGCCTAAGATGTCCAAAGGACTATAAGCATTAACAGGTGATAAGCCTAGTATAAGGCTGTGTTTTAGACGAGCTATTAACTCACTTATGCAATCAAGCTTAAAAAAATTATAAAATTTAAGGAAAAGCTCCTTACCCCATTCAATCACTCATCCTATATTGCTAAATTTTTTGTGCTTTATTATTTTTCTAGTCTTCTCTTTGAGTCTACGGTAAATCGCCTTTACCTTTTATTTAACATGGTTTAAACTTTCTGTTTTGTTTAAGGAGAGTATAATGAAACATTTAAGCATCTACGTGCGTTTGGTATTTTTTACATTTTGCTACTTAAGTAGCCCTTATGTAGAAGCAGCTTATACAATTAAAAATGGACGAATTGTTGATGTAGATAAGCTAGCCACTTTGCAGCCAGACCAACATTTTTCTTTGGGACAAACGGCTATGGATAATGGAGATTGGCAGGAAGCTTCTCGTCAGTTTGCTATTGTTTCTAATAACTTCCCTAACAATCCATATGGACAGCAGTCTCTATATTATTTAGGAATAGCGGAATTTAATCTAAAAGAATATGATTTTGCTAATAAAGCTTTTTCTGCCTATCTTAAATGCCAAAACAATCCTCAACATTTCCTAGAGGCAATTAAGTATAAATATGCTATTGCAGAACAGTTACGCGGCGGCGCTAAACGACGTCTATTAGGTACAAAACAGCTTCCAAAATGGTCGACAGGCAAAAGCCTTGCTTTGTCTATTTACGATGAAGTGATTACCGCCATGCCGAGCCATGAAATGGCAGCTCAGGCTTTATATGCTAAGGGATGCCTTCTTTGGGAAAAGCGTGAATATCGCTGCAGTATCGAATCTTTTCAGCTTTTATGCTCACGTTTTCCTAAAAATGAATTAACGCCTACCAGCTATGTCAATATAAGCTATATTTACTACGATTTATGCCAAAATGAGCCGCAAAATCCTGATGTTTTAGCTTTTGCAGAGCTTAATGCTAAGAAATTCATCCACGAATTTCCTAAAGATGAGCGGATAGATGAAGCCAGACATAATGTTCAACGTATAAAAGAGTGTTATGCCACAGCCCTTTATGAAACAGCTAAATATTATGAGAAGATTAAGCAGCCACGCGCTTCACTTATTTATTATAGTAATGCGATTAAGAACTTTCCAGATACTCTAGTGGCTCAGCGTTGTAAAGATAGATTAAAGCAGATGGGCTTTACTCATGATTCCGGAGCTTTAGCTCCTCTTGTTCTATAGGCGCCTTCAGATAAAAAGATAAAAATAGCTAATCATTCATGACACGTTGCTATCTATGGATTTTTTTTTCTCCTTTTTTTCTTATAACTGCTTGTGGTTATCATGTCGGCCCGGAGGAGGTTTTATCTTCATACCAAACAATCTGTATTCCCTATGTTAAAAATGATGCCAAAGGTCATTTGACTGCTAATCTAATAAAATTAGTCTCCACGCAAACAGGTTTGCAATATCAAGAATGGGGAGGCGATCTTACCCTACTAGTGGAGTTATTACCTATCGAAAATGAAAATGTGGGCTACCATTATGAACGTAAAAATAGTGGGAAATTAAGACATTCTATTATCCCTACTGAAACGCGGTTAACAGCAATAGCTCAAGTAACCTTGGTAGATAATATAAAGGGAAAACCGCTAGCGGGGCCCGCTAAGGTGATGGCTACGATTGAGTTTGACCATGAATATGAAAAAACGCGTGATGGGATCAATGTCTTTTCTTTAGGCCAGCTAACGAATTATGATGAAGCTTACGAGGCTGCTCATTCCCCTTTATATGATCACTTGTCTCAAAAAATTATCGACTTTATCGTGAACAGTGAATAAAAAAAATTAAGAAGGTTTTTTACAAATTTTTGCTAGGCTGCAAGTGATTATATAAATTAAACTTGTAAATTTTTTCTATCATGAGGTTAATAGTCTGAAAAATTTGAGGAAAGGCTAATTACTGATTTAGCTAATCTTAGACAAATGATTGAAAAAAAGCTTTTTTTATCTTTTAGCCAACATTCCAACCTTGCTACGTAAGCGGTCACGGGATATAAAAGGTTTTTTAGATAACAGAAGGCATGGGTTGCTTGGTACGAGCGGCATATATAGCGTCTGCTAGAAAATCTAGAATAGATTTTCCTTGTCGATAAAGAGTTTCGATACAGCTATGTAGTACTTCCCTCCATCTTTTGCCATAGGTAGACTGGCTGCCTAGACATAACTTACGTACAATGACTAGATTTCTTAAAGATTCTTCGGCAGCATTATTGGTCATAGGAATAGTAGGATCTGTTAAGTAAGCACGGAAATGTTTGATCTGTTTTAAAAGCTTGTGACAAAACTTCCGTAATTTCTTAATGCTACCCCAGCGCTCCAGCTCTTGTAATTCTTCTTGTATATAACGCCAGCTAAGATACCCATACTGCTGCCAAGTAGACTGGCTGATTTGTCCTTTTTCTAGGCGATGCTTATCTTTAAAAAGCTCTTGCAAGGTATCATATAGGGCTCCTAAACGCTGGGTATCCTCTAAAGATATATTGGGCTGTTCTGCTTGCCCTTGTATATTACGGAGTAGATGAGCTAGACAATACTGTTTGATCTTCACCTTAATTTGATGGATAGCTAAACCTCGATCACTCACTAAGCAATGAATCTGCTGGCCGACTAATGCCTTTAGAGTAGCACCATTTTGATAAGGTCTTAATGCATAAGCAATCACATTTCCTACACGTAATACTAGCAAATGTTCGTTAGTGGCGGCGTGGCGCCAGTTCGTTGCATCTATATGCAAAGGTTGCTGGGTAGTAGTAGCTGCTTTAACAAGTGTTTCATAAGACGAAAAAAGTAAAGCAGCGGTGCGAGCTTTAACTTTAGAAATAAAACCTTGGCTTAAAGCCACGTGAGGCAGTAAGGCACTAATCATGGTGCGCACCGCACGATGGCCTTGACGATATTGTCCCATCAGCAGATTAATAAAGCCTTCCAGCCTAGGGCCAAGTAAGAATTGCTCATTTTCTGTAAGTTCAGGTCTTGTTTCTAGATGGCAGCAAGGGCATCTGCTCGTTACTAAATCTATTTGATGCACCAAAGGCTTAATTTCAGGAAGCTCGATCTGCTGCCAGGAAAAAACCTTATCAGTGGCATGCATAGCAGAGTGACAATGGGGGCAAGCTTTTACACTACGAACTTCATGCGAGGTAACTGCGCTAGCAGGTAGGAGTTGACGGCTAGCACCAGGATGATAAGGTCGTTTTTCTGTTTTTGGAGTAGTTGAACGATTAGCTTTTTGATCAGTAGATGGTGGCTTGGAGCTATTCTTGGAATTTTGATTAAGCTGTGCCTCTAGCTGGGCAATGCGTGCTTCAAGCTTGGTGATTACCTTTTCTAGTCTATTCACTAAAGCTTTTAGCTGCGTATTTTCAGCTCGAAGCTGGATAATCTCAGCCCTTAGCTCTGCGTTCTCTTTAAATAGTTGCTCGTATGAGAGTTGCATACTACTCAATATATGATTAAGTAAATATAAACTCTAGAAATTATTTTATTTATCACAAAGTAATTGATAACCCCCGTGACCGCTTACATTCTCTCTTAAAGTTGTCTTTTTACTTTGAAAAAGCTTTCTTTACGCAAAAGCACTGCTTATACTTATAAAATTAACCGCCTAACTATGAGAGATTTAATTCAAAAGAAGAAAGAAAAGGTTGCCATTAAAGATAAAAGGTTAGCACTTTTGTTTCTCTTTGCCTCTTACTTTATTGACAGGCTATAAACACAATATTCACAAAAAATGGTGCTAAAAGTAAAGCATTTATGTAAATTGGCGTACAAAGAACGTACTTAAAAATTTTAGCCTCCTTTCTGCTCTATCTTTCGCGCTCTAAAATCTTTTTAGCATTTGCTCGCAATTTTTTATAGAAGCTGTGAGATTGACTAATTTTAGACAGGTTCATATGATCAGCCTTCTGCTAGGAGATGTATGAATAGCCAATTATTTCTCGAAACAAAATATTTAGATTTAGTCACTCCGGATGGCATAATTACACATTTAGGGCCTATCCATGAAAACACTAGAATAGCAACAGTTTTTATTAGTCAAATACCTTCACTCTTTGTTGGATTTGAGATAGATTTAAATCATCTTTTCTTTAATATCAAAAGCACGCTGGCACAATTAGGAGTGAATGGCATAGGCATCGAATATCAATTAGATAAGCAAAATAGCTGTGCTGAAGTTAAAGTTCATCTTTCCGCCCTAGGAAGGGTAGGTGCGGAAATGCTTAAACACATTGAAGTGGGAGCAGCAATTGGTCGCCTTTTTGCTGCGGATGAGCGCCGTCGCGTGCGTGATCCTGATTATCTCTTTCGCATGTTTGGGCGCTCTGATCGATGGGGAAGGCCTCTACTTTCGCTAGGAGGATTACATGGAAGTGATAATTTAATCCTCGATAAAGTAGATGGGCGGACGGTAGCCTACCTATCCTTACTAAAAGGGCGAGGTGGATATGCCTCGACCATTCATGGTTTCCTTCCTACCGTCGCAAAAGCATTAACATCCTCGCTTAGTATGCGGGAAATCTTAAAACTTCACCAAGAATGGGAGCTAGATCAGCCCCGAGAGGTAAACAAAAATGAGCTTTTACTTGTTCGTACTTTACCCTTACATATTAGAACAGTTTTCGGCCATGTAGCCCAAGAACTTCTTTCTACGGAAGTCCAGCACACGACAGCTTCGGTTCTCCAACCTGATACCTATGCTTCAGGTGACATCTATGAGCTGTATGGCAGTAGCCAAAGAGAGATTACCGATATTCCTCTAGAATTTTATACTTTAGAACCTTATCGTGAGCATGTATATTTTTCTGATCGCGATCAATTACAGGCTTGTCTAGAAGATACTAGCGTGCTTTTTGAAGCTTTTAAAACAGCACCTGAACCTATAGAAAATCGTGCGGCAGTGTTTGTGGTAAAAGGAGAGCAATTTCTCAATCTAAAACCGGAAGCCTGGATTACGCGCACGTCACGTTTTCAAGAATTTCCCAAATGGGGCCATGGAACTAGGAAAGCACTCATGGTCGAACGTTTCATTAAGCAGCAGCCCTCTTATCCCTTTTTAAAAGCTATCGATGATTCTAACATTACGAGCCAAGGTATCCTCCTTACCCGTTATTTTCCCTCTCCTTTCATGAAGCGTATGCTATTAAGCGATCAAGTGCAAAGATGCCTTAAAGGGATATATTTTCAATATGCCTCCCAATCACATCTAGGCTTTTTCTCTGCAGAAGATCGTGCTCTTTTACATGACCTGGACAAGTTTGCCATCCCTGTGTTTTGGGTAGATGAAACTAGCCATAAGGTTCTACAATTCGTGCAAAAGCCTGGCTATGACTCGGGACTCTTCGTTCCTCTGGGAAAAATCGAAGCTTTTCTAAATTCTACAGTATTCGGCATTTATGGCTCTAACCTACTCGAAGGAAATTTTGAAACTGAGTTAAGAAAACTTCTAAAAGGCGTCATAGAGATGCGCCAAGAAATGAATCATCCTTTGCTAAAAAAAGATACACCTCTTGCTTTAATTACGGGCGGCGGGCCTGGGGCTATGGAGGTAGGAAATCGTGTCGCACAAGAATACCAGATGCTTTCTTGTGCTAATATAGTAGATTTTAGAGCAGGCCCTCTGGCAGTAGTCAATGAACAGCGGCAAAATCCTTATATAGACGCTAAAATGACTTATCGCTTAGATAAACTTGTGGAGCGCCAAGCAGAATTTAATCTCGATTTTCCTATCTTTTTAGAAGGTGGAATTGGCACAGATTTTGAATATTCCTTAGAGGAAGTGCGCCGAAAAGTCGGTTCAGTTCCTTCAAATCCTGTGTTGTTATTTGGAGAACCCGCTTATTGGAAGCAAAAAATCACCAGCCGCTTTCAATTAAATTACAACACCGGCACGATCAAGGGCTCTGAGTGGATTACTAATTGCTTTTACTGCATCCAAAATGCCCAACAAGGATTGAAAGTTTATCGCGAATTTTTTCAGAATAAATTAAAAATTGGCAAAACTGGCCCTATTTATGAAGAAGGCTTTTGTATCGTCGAATAAAGGCCTTTCCTCCCAACAATAATGGATTTCACTAGATTTTTTAAACAGCGTTGTTTTAGCTCATCTTCTCACTGGCTTAAAAAAGCAGCTTTAAAAAATTAAAACAAATTTTTTAAGAAAAACCAAAAGGAAATAAGAGGAGCAAACAACTTATTTTCCTGTTTTTACTCATAAGCTTGTGTAAGTTAGCTTTTTCTTTTTTTTATCTTTTAAACTTGAATGATTAAGTCTCTTTTTGTTCATCTGAAAAAATGGAAGGATAAAGGGCAATAAGCTCGTGAGGAGGCATTTTTAATAGGCCTTTTTGGCGTAAATTTTTGACTAGCTCCTCCGAAGGCTCAAGAATAATACGCATTTCTATCAGGCGTACTTCCAAGCATTCTTGGACAGTCATCTCAGGAAAACCTTTCATATATTCTTCTTTTTCTACCTCAGGCATATCAGCTATCACTTGATTTAAACAGCCTACAAAGGGTGTTAAAGAAAAATTAGCAGGCCATGAGAAAAAAAAGCTACTAGCAAAACGTCGCTGCCGCGCATATAGACCTCCTGGATTGATAACTTGATGACGAGAGGCGCGCATCAATCCAGCAGTTTTATAGTATAACTGTTCTCCCGTATTGATCAGGATATAACCTTTAGGAATATTCACATGCTTCCATTCTCCTTCTTGGGTCATGACTTGTAATCCAGGGACTTTAGAAGAAGGAAATAAAGTTAAGACATTCAGGTCTTTGTGCGCACTCGCCCACACTGCTTGAGGATCATCTTCAGCTTTGAGGGCAGGATAATGAACTAACCGCAATAAATGATTTCCACTCCTAGCAGGCGTAAGGATATTTTTTGATGGCTCATTTAAATACTCAGCTAGATATCCCATGAACAAAGTGGCCAACTTGGTAAATTGCTGATGGTAAAGAGACATTATCTCTTGAAATTTTGAGCGATTCGCAGGCCACTCCTTAAAATGGGGAGGGATAGAAAAGGTCTCTTTAAGATCGGGATGGCAAGCTCCTGCAGCTGTCTCTCGCCCTTGGGGAGAAAAGCCTATGGAAGGGTCTTCCTGGCAATCTCTCATTTTATCTTCTAGAGGCTGATTAAAGTATTTTTCCATCTCAAGGTAGGCAGCTTCAATTAAAGGCTGTAGGGCTTCCACCTTAAATGCCACAAACCCTATATTCTTAAGTCCATCGCCAAATTGCTTGATAAGCTCTTTTCTTTTCTCTCCCTGAGCCTGCTCAAAGATACACAGATCAAATAAAGGGATAGGGGCATCATCGATTAAAACTTCCGTATTTACCACTAATCGGGAATCTAAGAATTCGTCGGCTTCACTTTTTTTCGCTAATGAATCCGTAAGGCTACTTTCTTCAGCCACACTTTGCACAACTAAAGAAGGATGAGGTAGATCTACCGGTGGAATGGTAGAGGGATCGCCTTGAAGATGGATGGGAGAGCTCATATTGCCAGCCTTAATAGCTTAAAATTTAGGTTTGTAGTAAATTTTAATAAATAGGCTAATTATTTTTTTCGGTCCTTGTCAACTACTTTTTCTTAACAATCATGCTGATATCCCACATACAGATCCTATTAGTAAGCATCAGTTTTGGCACTTGAGGGTGAAATATGTTAGAATCTGTAAATTAGAAAAGCCGTTCTATTATCTGTCTGAGGCATTTCAAAAATTTTTTTATTTTTTAACCTTGTTTTTCAATAGCAAAATTGCCTAAAGATAAGTAAACCCTTACTTTCAAGTCTAAAACATGAACATGTTTGCTTATGTTACTTAGTTAATTTACAAGGAACACTAGACCTAGACGAGGGGTAAGCGACCACGAGGTAGACCCAGCTTAAGGGTTTCTGAGAACATCTGCAAAATAAAAAATGCTTGCAAATAGCTGTCTTTTCTATTTATTGGACTTTCTGATTAACATTATTTTCTTAGCATCAAGGCCTTAGTTAATCCTCCCCTTTTCGATCGCTTACGACGAAGGAGAGAAATTCATTGAAATTCACTTCTTCACTCATCTAATTTAAATATAGTCTTGTGACCAAAAAAGTCTATTCTCATATTTCTAAAAATAGCCCTATTGTTTATAATTTCTCCTATTCACTTTAGGAAAACTTATATGAAAAAAATTCCTGTAGGCATTTTAGGTGCAACAGGTATGGTTGGCCAGCAATATCTACAATTACTGTCTAAGCACCCCTGGTTTGAAGTGGTTTTCCTAGCTTCATCCAAGCAGTCGGCTGGTAAAAGCTATGCAGAAGCAGTTCAGAATCGCTGGCTTCCTAATACGCCTCTTAGCGAAACACACGGAAAGCTTCCCGTCTATTCTATAGAGAATATTGAGCAATGCAAACGCAATTGTAGCCTCGTTTTTTCAGCTGTTGCCTCTCCTATTGCTAAGCTATATGAAGAGAGTTATGCGGCGGCTGGCTTACCGGTTATGTCTAATGCTTCTTATCACCGTAACACTCCTGATGTTCCCATTCTAATCCCGGAAATCAATGCTCATCATCTAAGCATGATTAGAAAACAGCAAAAGAATCGAGGTTGGGGGCAAGGCTGCATTGTTGTCAAACCGAATTGCTCCCTTCAAAGCTATATGATTCCTTTACAACCTTTACATCAAAAGTTCCAGGTTAAAAAACTAATGGTGACTACCCTGCAAGCCGTAAGTGGAGCTGGATATCCAGGGGTCCCATCCTATGCTATCCAAGATAATATTATTCCTTATATTGAAGGCGAAGAACAAAAATCTGAAAGCGAGCCTTTAAAAATCTGGGGAAACATTCAAGAGGATAAGATTGTCAATGCTTTAGGTATTTCGCTCTCTATAACCTGTAATCGCGTTCCAGTATTAGATGGTCATATGGCATGCGTTGCAGTAGAATTTGCTACTAAACCCTCCTTAGAAGATATTTTACAAGCTTGGCAGGCTTTTAAAGGGGCCCCTCAGGAGCTTCATCTACCCTCTGCTCCCCTTTGTCCTCTTGTTTATCATGATGAGAAAGATCGGCCTCAGCCGCGTTTAGATAGACTTGAAGGCAATGGAATGTCTGTAGTAGCAGGACGCTTAAGAGAATGCCCTCTTTTCCATTACCGTTTTACAGCTCTTTCTCACAACACGATTCGAGGAGCAGCTGGCGGTGGAATCTTAACTGCCGAGCTAATCTATCAACAAGGTTATATAAGAAGCTGATGATATGATAAAAAGAAACGCTAATTTGGCAAAGCTTAGTAACGGATATTTATTTCCTGAAATCCAGAAACGTAAGCTTAAATTTATTTCTGATCATCCTCAAGCAGAGGTGATCAGCCTAGGAATTGGTGATACAACAGAGCCCATTCCTTCTTCTATTGCCCATGCCATGTCCCAAGAAGCTATAAAATTGGGAACCATTCAAGGTTATAGTGGCTATGGGCCTGAGCAAGGACTTAATGAGCTTCGCGAGCGTATTGCTTCCCAACTTTATTTTAATCGCATTTCCTCTTCGGAGGTATTTGTTTCTGATGGTGCCAAGTGCGATATAGGCCGCCTTCAGATGCTTTTAGGAAAACATGTATCGGTAGCTATTCAAGATCCAGCTTATCCTGTTTATGTAGATGGCAGTATTATCCAAGGAGTAAGTAATATTGTTTACATGCCTTGTGCTCCTGAGAATAATTTTTTTCCCGACTTAGAAAGAACGCCTCGCACAGACATCATTTACTTTTGTTCCCCCAATAACCCTACAGGAGCTGTAGCTACAAAAGATCAATTAACCAGATTAGTTGACTTTGCAAAAAGCAATCAAACGATTATCTTATTTGATTCTGCCTATGCCAACTTTATACAAGACTCTTCTTTACCCAAATCTATCTTTGAAATCCCAGGCGCAAAAGAAGTGGCCATCGAAGTAAGCTCTTTTTCTAAGCTTGCAGGCTTCACTGGGGTACGCCTTGGCTGGACCATCATTCCGCAAGCCTTAAAATATGAAGATGGGACCCCAGTAAATGTAGATTGGCAACGCCTGACTACTACTATTTTCAATGGAGCCTCTAATATAGCTCAGCGCGGTGGGATGGCCGTTCTTGAAGATAGAGGTCTCCAAGAAGTGAAGAAAACCTGCCAGCTTTACCTGGAAAATGCTCAGCTCATCAAAACAGCTCTTGAGCAGCAAGGGTGGGAAGTGTATGGCGGGACTAACGCCCCTTACCTGTGGGTACGGTTTAAAAATCGCAAATCTTGGGAGGTTTTTCAAGCTTTACTTGAAAACTATCATATCATTACCACACCTGGCTCAGGCTTTGGCCCCTCAGGAGAAGGATTTATACGTTTTACAGCTTTTGGAGCACGCAATAATATTATGTTAGCTATAGATAGATTAAAAAAGCCGTTTGTATGCTAAATGAGTCTCTTTTGTATCTTTAAAGTTAGCAAAACATTGCGCCTCTTTATTCATAGCGGGTTTGGACCAGCTTATTTAAGAGAATGGGTGGCAAGGCCGTATGCTAGCCTTTCTCTGCGATAGGAATAAAATACTTTTTATATTACTGCTCTCTTTGCCTTTAGCCTGGAGCAAGCTATACTTGCTTTTTTATTTAATATTTTTAGCAAATAAGTTATAGATAATATTTCATTTTTCCTTAAATTTCTCGCCATCCATGGGCTCAGGCTAGCCCTTCCTCCCAGTAGTTTCCTTCCAGCATTTGCACTCCTATCTGCTCTTACAGCAAGCTTAAGAGAATCATGCCTATATTTTACTCCTCTTTTATACGATCCTTTAAACAGCAACACTTTAGAAAAACAAAGATAATGAAAGAACATAAATATTGCTTGACTTAATAGCTTATTAACAACTATCCTTGCTTTTATGAAAAATCTTATCTTATCTTGTTTGGTTTCTACTGAACTATTTTTATCGAGTGTCTCAGCGGTGCGCTGCGCGCACATCTAACTTTTCTTATCTATCTTTATTGTCGATCGAAAAAAATAATAAAAAATCATATCCCTTTAATTTTTTCATAGAGGGACCATTTTATAGGGAGCTAAAACGGTGAGAATATCTCTTCATCTTAAAACTATAGCGACAGGCCTTGCGATGTTTTCCATGTTTTTCGGCGCAGGCAATGTGATCTTTCCGCTTGCTATCGGCCATTATGCTCAAGACAAAACATTTTTCGCTATTTTAGGTTTACTAATCACGGCTGTGCTTGTACCTTTTGGGGGATTATTCGCCATGCTCCTTTTCGAGGGAGATCATAAACGTTATTTTGCAGTTTTAGGAAAGTTTCCAGGGTTTTTAATAGCTTTGTTTATCATTACCTTATTAGGACCTTTAGGTTCACTGCCCCGTTGCATTGCTCTAGCCTCCTCTACAATAAAAATGTCTGTAGGAGATTTCTCTCCTGTAGCATTTAACGCGCTTGCCTGTGGGCTTATCTTTTTCTTTACTTATCAAAAAAGATATATCATGGAATGGTTAGGATGGGTTTTAACGCCTCTATTATTAGGGTCTTTAGCTTATATTATCATTAAAGGGCTGCTAACTGCTGAAATGTCTTCCTTATCCCCTCAAAAGCAGCACTCTTTAACAGTGTTTTTAGAAGGGCTAAAAGAAGGTTATAATACCATGGATTTGCTTGCAGCTTTGTTCTTTTCTTCCATCATTTTTAATTCCTTAAAAAACACACTTACCTTTTATCCTCAAGAAAATCTAGTGAAAATTGGCTTAAAATCTTGTACGCTAGGTGCTTTTCTCTTAGCCATTACTTATATAGGCTTTAGTTATATTGCCTCTTTTCATAGCGCCACACTAAAAGTAGAAAGCGTCGAGCAGCTATTGGGAGTCATTACGATGAAGATAATAGGCCCTTCGGCAGGCATTTGGGTATGCTCAACCATTGCGTTGGCTTGCCTAACTACCGCCATTGCTCTCTCGAATGCATTTGCAGACTTTATTAGCCATACAGTTTTTCAGAACAGAATTAGCTACAAAACAGCATTAATAGGTACCCTTCTTGCTACATTCATTGTAGCCAATCTGCAATTCGCAGGCATTTCTGCTTTTCTAATCCCTATTTTAAAGGTATGTTATCCTTTTCTTATGCTTTTAACCGTCTATAATATTGTAACGCAGATACTTGCAAGAAAGACGCTAAGTATAGCTCAGGCAAAAGATTAGCCTATATCAAAGGGAGTGATTGAAAAGGAGGACAACTTAATGCCACTTCACATCCTACTGTAAGCTTGCAAGTTAACTCATCAATTTTTTTGGGCGATTAAGCTAAGCAGAGGGCTTTCAGAAATCATAAGCACATGTTATTGTTTCATCGATTAAATTTAAAAAAATCTTAATGAATTGATCCCTTAAGCCTTCTGTGTAAAGCTTTATAAGCCATGAGTGTAATGAATAATCTTTAGAGGTTTTTTAAGTAAACAGTAAACAAGGAGCCACTCCCTTACATTTTATTCTGTTAACGTATGAGCAAAAATGCTTCATTTGTAATTAACCGTTGAGAAATTTAAATCTATAAGAGCATTTTATAAAGTTTTTTCCTTTAATGCTTTTTTAAATTCGATGAGATGGGATACAAAGGGCATGAGGTACTATGCATAAGATGCCATTTAAGCAACAATGTAAGCGGCCACAGGGCAAGCCGAGCTTCAGATGCGATTCTGCGGGCCTCTGCAAAGCCAAAAATGCTTGTAAATAGCTCTTTTTCCTATTTACTGCATTTCCTGATCTACATTATCTTCTGAGCATCAAGATTTTAAGCATTTTTATCCCCCTTGACCGCTTACGCAACAACGCCTTAAGGTAGGCCACTATTTTTTTATCTATTTAAAAGAAACAAATGTATCGTATATAAAAAATCATTTATTAATAAGTTTAACTATTATATCATTTATACAACAATAAGTTAACTATTAAGTAACAAGAGAATAATAAATGGCTAGCGTAACTTTAGCAAATTTTCAATTAATCAATAGTTGGAAACCAGCTTTTAACAGCGTACAATGGAGGGATGGGGGTCCAAAATATTTAATTGATGCAAGTACAGGCCAAAAATATTGGAATGAGCCTAAAAATTCTGTTAGATTTAAATGTTTTCTACTAATTCTGGGTACGCCTTATCGTTCATTCGCTTGCCTCTTTAGTAAATACAGCTTATCGAGTTGCGAAATTAGCTTCTTTTTCCACTTCTGGACAGGCAAACAAGCAGAAAACTCCTATTCCTTTCCAGGAAGATTGAAAGATGCTGGGCAAGATTTATTAAGAGTTGTAATGACCCCTGTTGCTTTGGTTGGCCTGGAATTAGCGGCCATATATGGAATATTTACTCCTTATAATGGTAGAAAACTATATGCAAGTATTGAAAGGGCGCGGTATGGAAAATTCACACTAGCTCCATGCTTTCAACCAGGGCCTACTTGCCATGCTTCTGGAGGAAATCTTCAAAAGCGAGATGCATTTTAAAATTATATAGAGAGATAGGCACACGCAGGAGCAATTGATTACATGCAGAGATGTAAGTTTGAATGCTTTAGTTAGCCAATCGACCCATTTTACCTTTTCTTTTAGGAAATAAAGCCTTGTTTGTTTTGACTAGCACCTCTATAGCTTTAGAAAACTTTATGTTCTGTTAGAAATGCTAATTTGAATTTAAGGGCTAGCATACAGCGTGTTTTGGCGCCCTCAATAATATGCTTAAAAGGCTACCTTACCTTCCCCTTATTTTATCTTACCAAGCTGTTTTATCATGCATCTAAAAAATTGGTATGAAACAAATTATTTAAGATAGCCAGAGAAGAAAAAGAGGGGTAAGTACGAGAGATAGCAGCTCTAGTCATTCATTAAGTTTTGAATAGAAAACTATAAAAGCTCGCGATGAAGTAGCTTACAGCAAAGGAGGCAATCCTTTTAGGTATAAAAAAACACACGATGGCAAGCAATTATTATAGCATTAAGGAAAGATTGTCAAAGGCACTATCCTTTACCCCAAGGCTTTCTTCCTTGGTAAGCATTTACAATTTATTTACTAGAGAAAATCTATCCCTTCGTTTGAGAAAATTACTCCTTATTTAAGAAGAAGCTTCAAGATGAGGCTACTCAGGAAAAGCCCTGATTCTACAGCTACCTGTAGAGATAACCTTTCCGTTAAAATAGTAGAAAATCGGGGGTTCAAAGGTTATGATGAACTCATCGGGAGCAAAGAACGTAATTATCAGGGATATTTTAAGATTCTCTTACGTAGAGGGCACTCTTCATTAATAGCTAATCCTTCAATATGGCGTGAATAAATCCATAGAATTATTAATCAAAAGGCTTATAAGTTAGAGGGGGAAGGGTAATTCCATAGGCAAGCTAGCTCTTGAGGAGCCTCCAAATGAACAGGTTGTTCAGGAATGGCAGGAGGAGTGGACATCATTAAATTTACTTTGTCTATAGCTGCTATGAATAAATTTTGAAGAAAAGCAAAAACTTTATCGGCCCAAGAAACTAATGTTTGGAATGCTTCAGGAAAGTATAAAGCGATGACGTAAAACAATAAACCAAAGAAAATAAAATATAAAATAAATTTCATGCACTCGCTCCCTACTTGATCCTATAAACGCTTTTCGAAAAACTGATTATAAAGTGACTTTTGATTATAAAACAACCTAAAAGCCTACCACCCTAACTATTATTTTAATGCAAACAGCAAGCTTAACGACCTGCATAGACAGTTTCTAATTAATTTTTTCTACCCCCCATTAAATTTTAGAGCCTCCCTCTACAACAATTAAAATTCATCGACTTTTAAAAAGAAATAAACTTAAATGGTCGGTAGCTCATTTGCTATTTACCATTCTATCTAAGGAGGCCACATGCTAAAAAAGCTAATCACCCTTCTATTTCTCTTTGTAGCTTTTAGCAAGCTAACCATTCAAGCTGAAGACATTCCTTCGCAGTTTTATATTAGACAACATTGGATTTCTCTTACCCATACCTTCGATATTCTCTCAAAAGATCAGCCGATGGGGGTTGTGCACCGCAAACATATGAAAGAAGGAGCTTCTCATTATTTGTTTTATGATGTCCATGATAAATTACAAGCAAAAGCTTATATGAGTTTTTTCAATTGGGGAGCCAGTCTTGACATTTATGATGGGGACGAACAATTATTAGGAAAAGTAGAGGAAAAAATTGTTCACTTTTTCCCTATTTTCGAGCTATATCGGGCAGATGGCTATCATGCGGCTACAGCAAAAATCAATCTTTGCGGCACTAAATATACAGTTATCGACCCTGCTACCCATCAAGTGTTTGCCTACCTATGGAGGCATTTTTTTAGCTTAAAAGATGATTGGACGGTGGAGATTCTAGATCCTACTTTGTTCCGCGAACAGGCTATCGATTATCGCCTGCTTATACTGATGCTAACTTTCCAAATTGATCATTATCATTGGCAAAACATGAATCCCAATAGGTCTCTATAATTTTTTTTACCTATTGATCTTCTTAAGTTTTTTTCTCCGCTTTTCTGTTTGATTAAGCCTGCCTTACAAATTATCAAACAGAAGGGGAGAAAAAAAGTATCAGATCCTCTACCCTAAAAGCTTAGTGTTAAAAAACACCTTCGGATAACCTTTAAAGGATTATATACGCGGCAAAAGAATATAGAGAGGGAAAATTTTGGCTAGCTTCTTTAATGAATTAGCAATTTAAATAGCTTTCATGTACGCCAAAGAGGAGTTTTTTGCTATTCTTTCTTTACTTATTGCCAGCTATTTCTTAATTTGAATATAAACGTCCGCCTTACCCCAGGTAAAAGGTGCTGAAAAACGTTTCATAATTTCGAAGATAGGCTCCTCGGTATAGTCAGTTAAAGGATAGCTGACCGTGATAATGCGTGTGCCTGAGGCTAGCTGTTTTAGCTGCTCAATTAACCTTTTGATGGTTTGATCCTCTAAGCAAGTACCATATAGATAGATGACAGAAGCTTTAGTGAGATCTGCTAATAAAAAATCTTCTTGCTTAAATTCTAAACGGGTAATTTTTAATTTATGCTGAATACGCTTAGCGCGAAGAATGAAATCAGGAACCATATCTAAACCTACCACACGGCACCCTGTAAACTTTTGTAGCCAAAAGCAGGTACGGCCACGCCCACACCCTAATTCAATGACAAGATCCTGGGAATGAATACGCGCTTCTTTAGAAATTTTTTCCAAGGTGGTTAGAGGAGTTTCTCCATAAATGTATTCCTCGCTATCTGAACGGCAAGAAAAATAGCGACGGCTGACTGTAAAGGGATTATCAAAAAGATACATAAGAAGAAGTGAGCTATCCACCAAAGCGTAGGAAAGCTTGCGATAATAGCGATAGATGACCTTTGAATATTCTCGAAGATTTTTTACCTTTACTATTAAATTGATGCTAAGCAAAGTAAAATACTCTTTCACATCTTTTCCTTCAATTTTAGGCATAATTTTTCTTCCCTAAGGCATCTTTAAGTTTGTAAATTTAGAAGCTGTGACCACTTATCAAAGTTTGTTTTTCCTTTAAGTAATGAAAGCATACACTAAGCGAGCAAAGAGAAAAAAGATTAAAGTGGATAACACATCATTGAAAGCTGTGACGATAGGTCCTGAAGCAACGGCAGGATCGATGCCAAACCGCACAAAGAAGAAGGGCGAAAAAGATCCTAGCATTGTGGCCGCTAAGCAGGCTCCAAACACCCCACAGGAGACTGTAATCCCTAACGATAAAGGATCAGCTTGAAGATGGTGCACGCCAAAATAATTAAGCAGATAGACTACAGTTCCACAAATTAAACCAAATACTAATCCAATCAGTAAGCCGATAGCAAGCTCGCGGCTAATAGCTTCACCTTTATACCCAGGAGAAATATCCCCTGTTGACAAACCCCTTACGAGGATCGTGCTACACTGAATTCCTACATTTCCCGACATACCCGTAATAAGAGGCACAAAAAAAGGTAGCAAAGCAAACCAAGAACGATCATAAAAGTGAGACATGACCCCGGTAGAGACTAGACCTGCACATAGGGTCACCATCAGCCAAGGAGCTCTTCCTAGAAACCTTTTTAAAATAGGTTCATATTCACTATAATCTTCGGCCGTACCAGCAATATTAGCAATCGTTTCATCAGCGATATCTTCCATCGCTTCTACTACACTTTCATAAGTAATCACCCCTCTTAAATGCTCATTTTCATCCACCACAGGCAAGGCAGGAATTTTATAGCGCTCGACGACATCTACCACTTCATCACGCGAAACATCTACAGTGACTTTCTGCAAAATTGGACGCATGATCTGGCGCAAAGGCAGATAATGAGGATTTACAATAAGATTTCGACCCGGTACATAAGCCACCAGCTGGCCCTCATCATTCAAAACAAAAATTCGGCGTGTCAACTCTATCCCGGGATTATCACGAATATAAGCGGACACTTCCCCTATAGTGGTATTCATATGGAAAGCAAAAAACTCGTCTGTCATTAAGCGACCTGCACTATGTCGGTCATGCTTTTGAAGCTCTTTAATGCGTTGCGCTTTTTTGGGTTCTAAAAGATCAAAGACTCTTCTCATTCTTCGATCAGACATATCGTCTAAGATCCAGACTGCTTCGTCAGGAGGCATCTTTTCTATCAAACTTTTGATTTCGCTATCATCAATCTGCCGAAAGATGGCAGAGCGTGTAGAGCTGCTCGTATTGATCATGAAGATGATCTTGGCATTCAAATCCGGAAGATTTTCATAGACAATTACACGCGCCTGAGGAGGCAAACGGGTTACGGCATGGGCCATATCAATGGGATCATGCTGACTAGCAATTTTAGCTACATCATGCAAAACAATATCAGAGGTATGCTGATGAAAAGCATCTTCAAGCTTTTCATTTAATACATCATCGAGATGGCTTCTTTTTGAGTCTAATAAGCTAAATGTATAGCCATGTTCTTCGTCATTATCTTCTTTTTTATTATGAATTGTAGCTTCCAAGACGCCTCCACATCGAATCTCCGAGAGAAGTTATTAGCTTTAGGGTTATTCAGTTTAAAGGCTAGATAGTAATTTAAACAACATAAAACGCTCACTAGTTTTGCAAAAAATACTTTAAGCATTGAAATCTATACTTAAAGCATGTTAGCATTAATAAGTTTCATATTAATAATTCACAAAAGTATACCTTTATGATGCCATCAAAGAATAAGATTCGTAATATAGCCATTATCGCTCACATCGACCATGGAAAAACCACTCTATTGGATGCCTTACTTAAGCAGTCCAATATTTTCCGAGATAATCAACAAGTACCAGAACGTATCATGGATTCCTATGATCAAGAGAAAGAGCGGGGAATTACAATCTTTGCTAAACACACTGCCGTTCAATTTGAAGATTTCAAAATTAATATTATCGACACCCCTGGACACGCAGATTTTTCTGGGGAAGTGGAACGAATTCTTGGGATGGTTAACTCGGTATTACTACTAGTCGATGCGCAAGAAGGCCCTATGCCACAAACGCGTTTCGTGTTATCTAAATCTCTTAAAATGGGTCTAAAACCTATCGTTGTTCTTAACAAGATCGACCGCCCACATGCCAATCCCGACAAAGTGTTAGATCTTACCTTTGATCTTTTTAATGAGCTAGGGGCCACTGATGAACAATTAGACTTCCGCTATTGCTATGCCTCAGGGCTATCGGGATTTGCTACCCAACATGTTAATGATCCTCGAGAAGATATGCGTCCACTTTTTGAATTGATTATCGATGCAGTTCCTGCCCCTAAAGGGGACCTTGAGAACCCCTTTCTTATGCAAGTTTCTACCATCTATTATGATGACTTCCTAGGCCGCCAAGCTTCTGGACGTATTTTAGAGGGCTCCCTTAAGAAAGGCCAACAGGTCATCCACATTGATGCCTCTGGCAAGCAGACAAAATCAACGATTTCCCGCATAGAAGGCTTTCGTGGCCTGGAAAGAATTGAACTCGAAGAAGCTTCTGTAGGTGATATTGTAATTTTATCCGGGATCCCCTCGATCATGATTGGCGATACCCTCACCGACCCAGGTAAAATTGTTCACCTTCCTCCTATCAAACTGGATGAGCCTACCGTTTCTATTGACTTTACGGTCAACAACAGCCCCTTTGTAGGTCGTAGTGGTAAGCATGTAACCATGAACAAACTCCGCGAGCGCCTAGAAAAAGAGAAAAAAGCAAATATCTCCTTACGTATCGACGCCACGGATGAAAAAGTTTCTGTCGCTGGAAGAGGTGAATTGCATTTGGCTGTACTTATTGAAGCAATGCGCCGAGAAAGCTTTGAATTTAGTATCTCTAAGCCTACAGTCGTGATTAAAGAAATTGAGGGTGAAAAGCATGAACCGATGGAACGTGTGCATATTGAAGTGCCCGAGGAATATGCAGGTACAGTGATCGAAGAGCTATCACGCCGTAAAGGGGAAATGCAGCATTTGGATACCGATGAGCATAAAATCACCCGCATGGAATTTTTAATGCCTACTCGGGGATTAATGGGCTATCGTAATGAATTTTTAACACAAACTCGTGGTTTAGGAATTCTTACCTCTATCTTTGAAAACTTTTCCCCATGGAAAGGTGTAATTCCTGGTCGTCTCCGTGGAGTATTAGTCTCTATGGCTCCAGGAAAAGCCACAGGATACTCGCTTTTCAACTTGCAAGATCGAGGCACCATGTTTGTCTCGCCAGGTGATGATATTTATGAGGGCATGATCGTCGGTGAAAATAGTCGCGATAATGACTTGATGGTTAACGTTTCTAAAGGCAAACAGCTAACGAATATGCGTGCCTCCGGCAGTGATGAGAACGTTATTCTAGTGCCTGCCCGTAGATTTACTCTCGAGCAAGCAATTGACTATATCCAAGACGATGAACTGATCGAAGTTACCCCTGATGCTATTCGCATGCGTAAACGTTTTCTTACCGAACAAGAACGTAAACGTAAGTAATATCTTTTAAAGAAACTACCGCTGCATGACCAAAAAAGAAATCAGCCTTTTTCCAAGCTGACTCTCTCAGTAAAAAATAAGCTTTTTATTAAGCATATGATTACATAGAGAGTTGCTCAAAAGCGTATAAACTTGTAAAAAGAAAGGCAGAGAAAGTATCTTATAGATACTCTCTCTGCCTATGCTAAGCAGGCGGTTTGTTGGCGCCTTTTCTTTTCCTAATTCCTTTTTACCTATTCTCCTGCATTTTAGCTTTGCCTAGCTTCTCTAAGCTGGCCTTTTTAGTAAATTAAAGCTAGGCTAGGTTTTTCTTTATAAAGATTATTGGTTCAATTGACATTTCATTATGCATCAGATGCAGCTAAACGCATTAGCTTTTCAATGCTCTTATTCTCAAGCATTCTATCTACAAGCTCATTTTTTAATAGCTTAGCTTTTTCAGCTTCTTTAGGAAGAATCCTCGTTAGTCCTTTTCCTAGTTTATTATAGAAATGAAGTGACTCAGTAATTGCTACAAGCGCTTGATCAAGATGGTTTTCTTTTAGATAAAGCTTAGCAAGATAATATTTAGATTTAGCACAAATTCCTTCATCGGTTTTAGAAAAATATAAAGCATTTTTAAAGCATTTTTGTGCTGTTAGAGGATCGTTAAAATTAAAATCTTTATTCGAATAAAGTCGACCTAAAGCAAAGTAAATCTCTCCAGCTTTAATATGGTCGCTTTGTATCATTTTGAGGGCTCCTTCAAAACCATCCTCCTTATTCCCTGTTTCCAGTCTCTCTCTAGCCTTTTGATAATATTTCCCTTTATCTACTTTTGGAGACATTCGTGCTAGCTTAAGATAAACTTTACCCAATTGAAGGTTGCAATACCATTCATTAAATTCATCACGTTGCCTTCCAGAAGGAGCAAATTCTTTATTATTAAATAATTCAAAGTAAAGATTTTCTGCTTTTAACAAATCTTCCTGACCTCCTTCTAAAAGCGCCCAGCCTATTCCCTGCCTTTGGAAAATTATTATATCAAAAGGGTTTGGATTTTCGTACAAGTTAGGATATATTGATATTTCTTTCTGAATAGCAAGGGCTATGTTAAAATATTCCTTTGCTTTACACAGGCTTCCTGCACGCAAATGAGCCCTCCCAAGGTAATGAAGAGCTTGAGCGCAAAGGGCAGGAAGTTCTTTGTGGTTTTTAGAAAGGTTGCAGATTTCATTAACTATTATATTTTTTCTTTTAGCTTCATTTTCTTTAGCAGCTACCTCTTTAAATTTAATTCCGGTAATCTCTAAGCTTTTCTTAAATGCTTGCCTAGCCTCAAAAAAATTATTGGATTGCAAATAATAATTACCTACAACGTTATAAAGATGGGTAAAGTAATGTTCTAAGTCGGCTTTTAATCCATAAAACTCTGCAAGCTTTAAAAGAGGTTCTATTTGATATGAAAGATCTTGTTTAGGATTGTATTCATCTATAAAACGCATATCCAATTTATATTCTTTTTTAAGAAGTTCTAGAAAATCTTTTAAAAATTGCCGAGGCGATTCCCCTCTTTTCTCTGCTATTTCCCTGAATACCTCTTGCAAAAAAGGATGGACTTTCCATCCATTTTGCTTATCTCTAACGATTAAAGAGTATTTCTCAAATTGATCTAAGATAGATCTACGCAACTCTGATTTTCCCTTCTTTTTAAACCATAGCTGAAGTAAAGATTGATTGACGAAATATAGGCTGAAGAAAGGGATTATGGATAATGAATCTCCCTCTGGGCATTTCATTGTCTCACATTCTTGTATATTCAAAGAAAATATAGCTTTTAATAGCTGCTTAGTTTCCATCCTATAAAGATTTTCTCCCGAGTATTGTGCAAATTTTTTTATATCCTTAACATAAGAATCTACTAAAATATCTAACGGCTCCGCCTGCTGTGCATATTTATATTTAAAATAGATAGCAGCTTGCTTGATAGCTAAAGGTAGATAAGAAAGCTGACGTAGTAGCTCACGTTTCGAGGTATTCGCTTGCTTGAAAGCCCAATGATCTTGCCCGAGATTGAGATGAAATATTTCCAAAGATTCTTCCTCACTAATAGAATTAGCTTGCATTTTAAAAGGTATTATCCCTATTAATTCCTCTTCAGTAATAAGAATAATTTTTCCTTTCGAACTTTTAGGAAAAAATTTTTGCAATTTTTCATAATTTTTCGAATCTACATTGTCAATAACAAAAAGCCAATTTGGCCTTTGGGCAATTTTTTTATTGACCTTTGCAATGACTTCCGATTGCTCAGCGTCAAGAGAAATGTTACCTATTAAATTTTCAGCAAATTTTCTATAAGAATAATAGAAATTTTCCATGTTTTTCATATCACCGAAAAATACAGTTCCTATACTATCCTGTTGTTCTTTCGTCTTTTTTTCATATTCTTCTACATATTGTTTAGCTAAAGTAGTTTTCCCCGAGCCTACTTCCCCTACAATTGCTATTTTCTGTATCGTAGTTTCTTGATCTTTGAGAGCCTCGTTTAATCCATCAAGACATTGGGTGTGAATTAAGCCTTTTAAAGAAGATAAAATTTCCTTGGGGAGACCGATTGGCTCCATTTCTTCTTTAGTAATGAAAGAGTAATATTGGTACAAAGCTAAGCAACTTGCACCAAAACCCGTAACGGAAGCAATATTTTTTATATTTTTCCAATTTATTTCAGATAAAAACATGTTTTTTAATTTTTCAGGTTTATCAGTACTTGTTGATGTTTGAGGCGCTTTTTGGGTGATTTCCTTAGTTTTTTCTAAACTTTTCCCACTTACTTCTTTTTGTACATTTATCAGCCTATATGCACCAATAGTTTTCTTTAAAATCTCCTCAATTCTTCTTTCCTGTATTTTAAATTGTCTATTAATCTTTTTGCTATAAAAAGCTCTCTTTTTAATTATTAGAGGATAAATAGGTCGGCAAGGAGAACTTTCTAATGTACTAACTTTAGTAACTCTAATATGCCTAAATGTACTGATTGATTGTTGGCTGATACAAGAGCCATGGAAAAGGGTAGATATTGAGTTAGGATATAAGAGAGAGGAAGAATTAGGTTTATGCCTTATATATATAGATGGAATTTTTTCAAGCTTAGGATACAAGCTTCTGCTTAAAGGGGAAGATGATTTTGCAGTCGAGAGTGACATATTGTTAAACCTAATTTAAGTTAAAAGAATTTTTAAATAAAAAGTTAAAATAAAAAAATATTTCCAGCTTAGCCTTTAACTTATTTTAGGCCTCTAGCTGGACGGACTGAATAGTGGCGAATTTTGGAATTTAAGTCAAAAATTTATAATTTTTTGACTAGCCCAGAAACCAAAATTTTAAAGCAGATTAAGCATTTTCATATTTACTTGAAAGATTCTATAATTCCTATAACCAGCAATGCTGCCGAAGCAGCTTAAAAAATCTAGCTATTGCACGTAAGCTGTGTGTTTAGGCACCCCCACTCTACATGTGACAAGGAATGAGGAAAAAGTTACCCAACTACATCCGACTCCTTTATCGCCAAGTAATATCTATCCTAGATCTCCTTGCAGATGCTATACAAGCAGCTCATAACAGACATTTGATATCTTCTGTTATCTAAAGAATCATCCATATCTAGTAACCATTTACGATTATTATAACTATCCAACATATAAAAAGATGGTACGCAGCCACAAGCATACAATTAATAAAATTGTGAGAAAAAAGCTTTTAAAATTTAATGATCCGTAGTCTATAGTATATATTTCCCTGTATTATTTGTACGCTAATCATAAGAGGTAAGTTTATATGAATGCATCTAGTCCTAGCAGCAATTTTTCAAAATTAGACGATAGTTCTTCTACACCTGATGCGAGTGGAATTAAAGTTGAAGAGGAAAAAGAAAAAGTTAACGGATCGAGTATCAAGATTATGTCATATAATGTTTGCAATTCTAATAATGTAGCAAGAGATTCTGCTCTTTGCTGGGAGGGCAGAAAAGTTCGCATATTTAAACTAATTTTAGATGAGTCTCCTGATATCATATGTTTTCAAGAAATTCGCAACGTAGACAAGGTCTGCGTTATGGCAGACTTATGGAATAATCTTGGCAATAAGGATTATGATATTATCTCTTTTAGAAATAATCCTACTCATGCTTCGTTTATTAATGTTATTGCTTATAAAATGTCAGTGTTATCTCTTGATAAAGTATTTAGATGGTGGCCTTCAAAGGAAACTCCATACCAACTTTCTGATGATTGGGGAGATGGATGGGGTCGAGTGACTTTAATGGCCAAGTTTTATCCTTTAGCTTATCAACAAGTAAATACAGCGAAAGTAATGTGGCCTGACTTTAATAAGGAGCCACTTTACGTGGTTAATTTACATAATGGCGTGGATTTTGAAAAAAGATGTCAAGCTAATAAGAACACAGTAGAGCGGATTGAACAAGCAGTTAAAGGTAAAAAAAAGGAAGAAGAAGTTAAAGGACATGTATTTGTGTGTGGAGATTATAATAATTTCCCGGATGATAAGGGAGAAGAGAAAAGAGACGAGCTAGAGGATTTTATAAAAGCTGAATATGAAGAAGTTTCAAGTCCCTTATACTTAAAAAATACGGAAATAACTACAGAGGAGAATAAGGCATCAGGCACATTTATTGGTTTCTCCACTGATTCATATACACCAAAAAACCCTGATACTTTTGGGGCTCAACTAGATCATATATTTTATAAACACTTTCATACGGATGTTATTGATAAAATTAGTTTTAAATGCTATGTAAACCCTAAAAAATATTTTGAGGAGAAGGAAAATGAACCATCCTCTGAAAAAGAAGCTTTAAGTACATCTACAGGGGAAAGCCTTCGAGATAAATTCCCTTCAGATCATCTACCTTTAATTGTATTGGCGCATAACGTTTGGTAAGGGATTTTCGTGTGACCTATCAAAGCTTTAAATGGCTAAATGCAACAGATAGGAAAGGTAAAATTATAGGAAAAGCTTTAGCTTAAGAGAGGACTCAAAATTTTATTAATAAACGGGGATTAGGTATCTAAAGAAGCATTTTAGATACAGGGAAATTGCATGAAGATTTAATTTGGACACAGCAAAGAGTACAATTATTTTTATCCCGTCCCTACAAAGGAGAGATGAATGAAAAATCATAAGCCGCATAGTGTTTTTGCTGTATTTAAGGAACTAGAAGATCCAGAGAAGCAAAGAAATGAAATTTATAGTTGGGTCTGTCAAAAAATCTGTGTAAATAAATAATAAGGAAAGTAGACTTTTATTATACTTTTAAAAGCAAACCAAGCTGCGAACGAAGCGAAGCGGAGTTTGCAGCTGCTAATCATTTATACAAATGGAGACAGACAATATGTCAATTCCTGAAAAATTTGATCTGTATGAAAAGCATCAGGTTAATTAGAGGCAAAACATCAGTAGAGGCGAAATACTACATTGCTAATGAAAAGGCTAATGCTCAAAAGCATGGGATAGAAATACGTTCACACTGGGATATAGAAAATAAGGTTCCTTGGTAATTAGAAGCTTCTTGTAAAGAAGATAAAAAAAAGTTCTTAAAGACCAAGGCTCTTAAAAATCTATCTGTTTTGAAAAACGTTATAATGAGTTTAGTAAAAGCTGGTATCAACACAATAGATAGATCAAGATTAAGAGAACAAAAGCCAGATAGAGTTGGGACTAAACAATGGAAACACTAAATGGTAAATAAAATCTTCAGGCAATTTCACTTGACATTTCTCAAATGTTTTCTTAATCAATAAATCGCATTATATAAAAGATAGTGTTTATTTTTTTCATATACCTAATAAAAAAACCAGAGAGTGGTAAGGAAAAAATTTAATATAACACACAGACTTTAAAAGAAGTAAATCTAAATTTAGATAAAAGGTGGTAAGCAAATGATTCCCGCTAATTCATATACTCATTCTTATATACTTCCTGTTTTTGAAAAGACAGAGGAAAATCCTCCCTATTTCTTATGCAATAGGATTCTCTATACTGAAATTATTTTAAAGATCTTTCAGGAATTGAGACTACCAGATTTATGCCAGGCGCAATTGGTTTGTAAAGATTGGAAGCGGCTTATTGAAGGTAGTCCTTTATCAGAAAAAGCTTATACTTTAGCTTTAAAACATGCTGTTCAAAAAGAAGATTTTATCCGAGAAGCTTTTTATATAGAAAAACTAGGTGATGTTTATGTGGACAAAGGAACAACTGACACGCTTCTACAAGCAGTGGGCTTTTACAATTATCTCCTACATCTATCCTCGGAAGGCAAACAGGAAAAAATTAAGGAAAAAATTTTCAATGTTCAAAGCCTAATTACTAAACTATGTGAAGGAAAGCCTTTATGTATTGAACAAATGATAAAGCAATTTGAAAGCAATCGTGAAGCATTAAAAAAATTTAGAAAAGAAATAGAAGAGAAAATTCAAGCTCTACCAGAAACTCCTTCATCTAAACAAGTAAGAGAACTCTACAAGGAAATTACCCAACAGATAAAATTTTTTTTTAAGTCACTTGTAAATCAAGTACAAGAGGTTTTAGGCTCTGCCCCATGTGATTACGCTATGCTAGGCTTTGGCTCGCTAGCTAGAGAAGAAATGACCCCTTATTCCGACCTAGAATTCGGCATTCTTATGCAAGAAGATACGGCCAAAAACAGAAATTACTTTAAGCGTCTGACTACTTTGATTCATTTGAGGGTTATCAATTTAGGAGAAACCATCCTTCCTGCTTTAAATATTCCTTGCTTAAAGGTCATAGATTTTTTTGATTGTATTACACCCCGTGGCTTTGCTTTTGATAATGAGGGAATGGGAAAAGCATGCAAAACTCCTTTTGGCAATCGACAGACATTTGAGCTGATTCAAACTCCTGAAAAGATGGCTCAATATATTGGTAAAGATGAAGAAGGGAAGTGGTGGCATGAGAAAGAGCCTCATCTTCCGTTGGAACTTTTAAACTTTACTCCTTTATTAGGTAATCTTGAATTAACTGAGCAATATAGTAAAGAAATACAAAAAAAGCTTGAAATTTCTTATCAGGGAAAGGGTAATCTGCGTCAGCACTTAGCTAAGCAACACCTAGTGCCAGCTGATATGGAAACTTTTGATCCACATCTGGGTGATGCAGATAGACAAGGTATGCTTTTTAAAGTTAAAAATGATTTTTATCGCTTTCCCCATATCGCTGTGAGCCGGTTAGCTCTTCTAAAAAAGATTCCAGCTTCCGATACTTTTACAAGAATTGATCAGCTAAGCGAGAAAGGAATTTTAACGGATAATGCATCTGAAAAATTAAAAGAATGGATGAGTATAGTGCTATTTATGCGCCTTAAGACCTATTCTTATTATCAAGCTCAACAAGAGATGATGAATCCACTAATTAAACCTTTTGGGTTTGATGAACCTGCACTTATTAAACAACACTTTGCTTTAGATCATGAAAGCTTAGAAAAAATAGAAAAAATTTATCGCATTTTTATTCCTTTTTATCAAACTATTCAAGAATTTTTAGCAGGCCATGAAGATAATCTCAAGCGTTCAGATTTAGAGGATAAATCCCCCCAGACACAAGGTGATATAGCTTTAAGGCTTTTTCAACATAAAAAAGCAGAAAAATGGTATATTCTAGCAAAAGAAAAAGATCCACACAATTCGGAGGTTTTAAATGCTCTTGGAATAATTTACCAAGAACAAGGTCACTTAGACAAGGCTGCAAAGTATGCCAAGAAAGCACTCGCTATCGCCCTTAAGCTTTTTAGCGAAAATCATCCCACTATGGCAATCCGCTATAATAGCCTAGGGATGATTTACCAAGAACAAGGCCACTTAGACAAGGCTGCAGAGTATATCAACAAAGCGCTCGCTATCGATCTTAAGCTTTTTGGCGAAAATCACCTCACTGTGGCAATCCGCTACAATAGCCTAGGAATGATTTACCAAGAACAAGGTCACTTAGACAAGGCTGCAGATTATATCAACAAAGCGCTCGCTATCGATCTTAAGCTTTTTGGCGAAAATCATCCTACAATGGCAATTCGCTATAATAATCTAGGAATAATTTATCAAAAACAAGGTCACTTAGGCAAGGCAGCAGAGTATATCAACAAAGCACTTGCCATTAATCTCAAACTTTTCGGTAAAAACCATCCTAAGGTAGCAAGCGATTATAACAACCTGGGATCAATTTATAAAGAGTTTGGGGATTTAAAGCAAGCGGCGGAGTATATCAACAAAGCGCTCGCTATCGATCTTAAGCTTTTTGGCGATAATCATCCTAATGTGGCAATTTACTATAGCAACCTAGGACTAATCTACCGAGACCAAGAAAATTTAGGTAAGGCAGCTAAATATATCAAGGAAGCGCTCGCTATCGATCTTAAGCTTTTTAGCGAAAATCATCCTACAATGGCAATCCACTATAATAATCTAGGAATAATTTACCAAAAACAAGGTCATTTAGACAAGGCAGCAGAGTATATCATGAGAGCAATTGCCATTAATCTTAAGCTTTTTGGTGAAAATTATCCCACCCTAGCAATTTGTTATAGAAATCTGGGAGCAATTTATAAAGAACAAGACCATTTAGATAAGGCAATAAAGTTTAGCACTAAGGCACTTATCATTGACCTTGAGCTTTTTGGTAAAAATCATCTCACAGTAGCTCGAGATTACAACAACTTAGGACAAATTTATCAATATAAAGGAGATTTAGAGCTTGCGGCTGATTATTTCAATAAAGCTTTAATCATTGATTTTGAACTTCTTGGTAAAAATCATCCACAAATTGCAAATCTTTATAATAACCTTGGAACGATTTATCAACAACAAGGCCATTTAGAAAAAGCCGCTAAATATGTCAAAAAGGCACTATCCATTGATCTTAAGCTGTTTGGTAAAAATCATCCCCCCATGGCAGTTAACTACATTAATTTGGGAGCAGTTTACATTAAACAAGGAGATTTAAAACAAGCAGCTAAATATACCGAGCAAGCCCTCGATATTGCTCTTAAGTTTTTTGGTGAAAATCATCCTACTACAGCAACAATTTACAATAACCTTGGAATAATCTACAGTAAACAAGGAAATTCAAAACTAGCGGCTGATTATGCCAAGAAAGCCCTAGCAATCAACCATAAGCTTTTTGGCAAAAATCATCCAAAACTAGCATCTGATTATGACAACCTGGGAAGAATCTATCTACATCAAAGAAATTTAGAAAAAGCTACTAAACACTTCAATAAAGCTCTCAATATTAATAGATCTAATAAAAATCTTGCAAAGGAAGGAGTTTCTTACCTTAATCTAGGACAAGTCTTGTTAGCACAAGGCAAATTAAAGGAAGCCTCTAAGCTTAACAAGAAAGGGCTTAAAATCACTCTTGATTGGCATGGAGAATTTAATCTCAATGTGGCAGGAGCTTACAATAACCGAGCAAAAATCTATTACGATCAAGGAAAGCTAGAAAAAGCTGCTAAGTTGGTTGAGAAGTCAATCGAAATTAGTATTAAACTTTCGGGCGAAAATCATTTTAATGTGGCAATCAATTACAACAATTTAAGTAGAATTTGTTTAGCTCAAGAGGATCTAGACAAAGCAATGACATATGCTAAAAAAGCACTAGCCATTTTCCTTAGGCATTATAATACAGACAATTTCTACTCGATAGAAAGCTATAATATCCTAGGAGCAATTTACCAACGCCAAGGAAATATTGAGCAAGCCAACAAATGTTTCAAGCTAGCACGCAGAAATGAACTTAAGCTTGTATGACTAAGCAACCTTAATGTCTTTTTCAAATTACCAAACTTTGACGATAAGCTCTACCCTGCTCTCACGAAAAGTAAAAAGAGCGAATGAATATACCGATAAACTGCCCTCTCAGATAAAAATCTAACGCGAAGCTCAAAAAAATAAGGCTCCATGCTAAAACAGCCTGGGAGTATAAGCTTGCATATCTTATATTTCGACCACCTTTTTACCTGCCAGTGCAAAGATGCGATTGTCTGCATTTTTAGTGACAGGAGAGCCTCCTACAAAATCGCTAAAGGCTGGCAACACCCCTAAAGAGTCAGAAATTTGGAAGCAACGCAAATTGAGTTGATCGTGCCTGCTTTTGAGCAAAATTTGAGGGTGAAGATGTCCTGACCAAACAAAGTGGTTTTCTATGGTTACAGGAAAGTGGTTAAAGTAAAAAGGCTTGATTGCCAAGTATTCTTGATGAACCTGTAATTTCCAGCTTGCCGGCATATAATTCTTTAACGCTTGATCGTGGTTGCCCAAGATAAGATCTACTGAGCAATTGATGGTAGAAAGCCACTCGCCAAATTTTGATTGCACACCTTCTGAGAGGCCATTTTGCGCATGGATAAGATCGCCTACCACGATACAGCGTTGAGCGCCTGTATGCTCGATTATATTTTTAAGGTTAATCAAGTCTTGATCCATGGCCCCTTCAGGTACAGCAATTCCCGCTCTTTGCATGGTGGCTGCTTTTCCGAGGTGAATATCCGCGACTATCAAAGCCTTATTCTCTTCCCAATAAGCAGCTCTTTGCGGTAACAATTGAATAGTCTGCTCGCAGATTTTGATCGCTATCATTTTCTTTTCCAGCTATTTTTAATTTTCTCAATACGCTCTTCTAAAGTTTCATTGGTGAGATGACCACTCACTCTTTCTATATAGAGAGGCAGAGCCAATGGACTTAATTTGGGGGGGTGCGTAAGAATGATAAGGGAGGTAGACAATCTTTTCAACACTTGCAAAATTCTATTTAACTCAAATTGCTGATGGATTACCTCACTTTTTGCCTGTTGTATCAACAAATTCGAGGGGTCATATTTACTAAAAACTTCATAGAGCAAGCTGCTGCTCACCTGCACTTGACGATGGGTTTTATGTTTGCCTGGATAGCCTTGAAAAATAAGCCCTGAAATGCGGGCGATGTCTCGAAAAGAAGAGCGCGCTAACTCATGAAGATTGATCAGCGAGGTAATCTCTTCTTCCAGTTTATCGAAAGCAAATAAAGCATTATTTAAGCTCTCTTCATTGAAAGGCGCGCAGCTAAGAATTTCAAGGCCGTAATCGTTAGAACTCAAGGTAAACGTACCGGGGTTACATTTAGATAAGCGGGAAGCAATAATATAAGCGAGCCCCTGATGGACAGCTTTGCCTTCAAACGGATAGAAAAAAAGATGCCATCCCTCTCGTGATTTTAAACTCTCGATAAGCATCTCATTTTCATGGGGAATAGAGGAGAACTTTTTTTGTATGGCAAGAATTTGCTCTAAAAAAGCATTTTCCGGGTAGATCTCTGAAGATGGATTTAAAGATTCCCTTAACATTTTTCCTAAAGGAGCTGAGAAGGGAAGCCTGCCGCCGCGCCATACAGCGGCAGTCTTAGGCACCCCTTTACTGAGGCGCACATAAGCTGTTAGGTCACGAAATTGAATAAGTTCTAAGAGACGGCCTCCAAATAAAAAACGATCGCCTTTTTTCAAGCTGGATAAAAAATTTTCTTCAATGATCCCTAAGGATTTTCCATTGCTCATTTTAACAGGGATATGAGGTTCTGAAGTGATCGTACCGATATTCAAGCGATGAAACTGTATAATTTTCCTATCGACAACCTTATAAAGATCTTTTTCTATAATAAGTTTTTTATATTCAGGATAAGCCGTTAAAGCTTTTCCTCCATGAATTAAAAATTCTAGGCAGCTATCCAACTCTTCTAAGGTTAGATCTTTAAAGGCATAGGTCGTTTTAATCTCTTTAAACATTTCATTTTTATTAAATCCTCCACCAATCGCACAAGTCACTAAGTGCTGGATAAGAACATCGAATGTATGCGTCAAGGGTAGACGATTTTCAATCAATTGCTGCTGTAAAGCTTTACGATAGCTTTTCAATTCAGCAATCTCTAAAGCATGAGTAGGAACAATCAACAAGCGGCAAGGAGTAAGAGGACGGTGAGAGGAACGACCTGCCCTTTGCAAGAGACGAGCAATACTTTTAGGCGATCCTACTTGAATCACTTGCTCGACAGGAGAAAAATCAATTCCTAAATCCAACGAAGAAGTACACACTACGCATTTCAGGATCCCCTCTTTCAGACGTTGTTCGATCAGTTCTCTTTCTTTTTTATCGATCGAGCTGTGATGCAGGCCTATTAAATTTTTCCAGTCTGGCTTAGCCTCTTCTATTGCTTGATACCAGCGCTCGGCTTGCGAGCGAGTATTGGTAAATATCAAGGTCGATTGGTGAGGAGAAAGCTTTGTAAGGACATAGGGAAGCATACCTAGACCCGATTTTCCTGCCCACGGCAGCTTTTCTACGCTACTCGGTAATAAAGTCTCTAGGATAACTTCCCTTGGCATCTTAGCCACAATCAAAGAAGCTTTACGATCTATGCCTACACAAACCTGCGCAGCTTGCTCCAGATTGCCAAGCGTGGCTGTCAGTCCCCATATCCTTACACTTTTACTCCAGCTTTTTAAACGCGCTATACAAAGTTCTAGTAAAACGCCACGTTTTGTTCCCAAAAGTTCATGCCACTCATCGATAATAATGGCCTGCAAGTGGGCAAACTGTTGTTTGGCTTCTGCATTGCTTATCACCAGAGCCAAGCTTTCGGGGGTAATCAGTAGAATCTCCGGAGGATTCTTAGCTTGCTTAGCTCTTCGGCTTGTCGTGGTGTCTCCTGTTCTTTTTTCTACTCGATAGGGAAGCTTAAGATCAAGAATAGGCTGTTGAAGAGCTAGTTGAATATCGCTAGCTAAGGCTCTTAAAGGGGTAACATAGAGGATTTGCACCCCTTTAGCACGATGATGATGGAGGTGAGATAAAGCGGCAAGGTAAGCGGCATAGGTCTTACCTGCCCCCGTAGGGACCGAAATTAACCCATCCTTTGCTTCAAAAAAGGCTTTCCAAGCTTCTTGCTGGAAGGCAAGAGGGCTCCATTCTTTTATTTTTAACCAATCTAGAATAAAAGCTAATTCTTTATTGCTCATTCAAAAATTCTAGCTTAATTTGTTGCAGGGTGTCGCATTCTGTAAAAGGCTTATCAGTTCTCCAGCGTGCAATGCGAGGGAAACGTAAAGCGATCCCCGATTTATGCCTTTTAGAACTCTGAATCCCTTCGAAGGCTATCTCAAAAACTTGTTCAGCTTTCACTTTACGCACAGGGCCAAATTTTTCTTCGGTATTGCGCCTAATCCATCGATCGAGCTTATCAATTTCTTGCTGAGATAATCCCGAATAAGCTTTAGTAATAGGGATTAATTCCTGTTGATGCCATACGCCAAAAGTATAATCTGTATATAAATTTGCTCTTCTACCCGTACCTGCTTGAGCATAAAGAAGGACAGCATCAATTGTCATAGGATCTATTTTATATTTCCACCAATTTCCTCTTTGCCTCCCTGTACCATAGGGGGAGTTCAAGCGCTTAAGCATAATCCCTTCGGTTAAAGTATGCTTAGCCATTAAGCGTTTTTCATGGATCTGTTCCCATACGTTAAAAGCGATGAGAGGAGAGATTAAAAATTTTGGATGAATTTCTGCTAATTCTTCTAAAATCTTACGTCGATTGATTAAAGCTTCTTTTCGGAGGTCTACACCGTTATATTCTAAAAGATCATAAATCATAAATACGACGGGAGCTTCTTTTTGGATAGCTTTGGAAGGCGCTTTTCTTCCTAGCCTTTTTTGCAAGACCCCAAAGGATAAAGGGGTTTCATTCTCATAAGCAAGGATTTCGCCATCTAACACTGTTCCATGGGGAAATTTTTGTATTCCTTCTAAGATCTCAGGAAATTGATCGGAGATAAGCTCATTACCGCGCGACCAAATAGCTGCTGCTTTTTCTCTAAAAACAACTTGCGCACGGATACCATCCCACTTCCATTCTGCCTGCCATTCATGGGGGTGGGATAAAGCTTCCAAGTTTCCTTCCAAAGGCGAAGCTAGGTAAAAAGGATAAGGATTTAAATAGTTATTTTTCTCTTCGACAACTCTTAAGCTATCAAAAAAATTGGCAGTAGGCTGCCAATGACCCATGACACGTTGACTTAGCACCTCTTTGGGTACCTCAAGAGCTTGGCTTACAGCTTTAATAGCCGATAGCTGAGAAACGCCGATGCGAAAGCCCCCGGTAAGAATTTTATTAAAGATAAAAATCTCTTTTTTACTTAAGCTCTTCCAGATTTCTACAACCGTACTTTTTTGCTCTTCCTCTTTCTTGGACTTTAAAGGTAGAATAAGGTTTGCCATCCAGGCAGACAAAGACAAATCAATCAAATGATTTTTACTGGAAGATTGCTCTAGCAATAAAGATATTGTTTCGGCGGTATCTCCTACTGAGGCATAGGATTCTTCAATCAGCCAAGCTGGCAATTGGGTAATCTCTCCACACCAGGTGAGTAAAGTCTTAGAGCCTATTAACCTTTTTAACCTATGCCCGCTTAAGAAAAATAATGCCCAGGCGCCATCTTCGGAAGGAACCTTTTTAAAGTATTCTTCCATGTAACGTAGCTTTTCATTAGTCGATGAAGTTTGATCAATCAGATCAAATAATTCCGTAAAATTTTTCAATCGATCTCTTCCTCTAGAACATCTAATCCTTTTAATTCCCTAGCATCAATATGCAGCTGCTCGCGCAAATATCTTGCTAACCCATCGGTGTTGCCATGGGTAGTTAGCACAACTTTAGCTTGGCTCTGCTTAATCGTTTGTATTAATCCTTCCCAATCCGCATGATCGGATAGCACAAATCCTTGGTCCATGCCTTTTCTTTTACGGGCGCCCCTTACTAGCATCCATCCAGAAGCTGCAGCTGCACGAAAGTGAGGAAAACGTTTTAACCAAGGTGAGCCTGCGGCAGAAGGAGGCGCTAAAATCAGATCTTGTGAAAATGTATAGCTTTTTGGCTGTTCACTACAGGCCATAAAGGGCAACATCTCAATCCCCTTTTCTGCATAGATTTTCGTTAAGGGCATCATGGCTCCATGCAAGTAGGCGGGTTGGCCTGTGAAAGACTTTAATAAAGAGAGGATACGTTGAGCTTTTCCTAATGAATAAGAATAAATAATGGAAGGATGATTGTCGGCTTTGTTTTCTTCCCACCACTCAAACATCTCCTTAGCTATTTCCAAACTATCTTGCCAGCGATAGATAGGTAAACCAAAGGTAGATTCGGTGACAAATATATCGCATTCTAATGTTTCAAAAGGCTGGCAAGTGGGATCTAAAGCTCTTTTATAATCGCCGGAGATAACGGTAACGGTGCTATTGGTTTCAATACGTATTTGCGAAGAGCCCAAAATATGACCTGCCGGATGAAGGGATACCCAACAATCTTTTATTTTCAACTTTTCACCATAGGAAAGCACCTGTAACGAAATATTACTTCCTAATCTATGGAGCAGTAAATCTTTTGAATCTTTTGAAGCGATATAATGCTGATGGCCGCGATAGGCGTGATCTCCGTGAGCATGGGTAATGATAGATAAGGGCACGGGCTTCCATGCATCAATATAAAATTGCCCCGGGCAACAATATAATCCCTCCCGTCTCACTTCTAAGGGAATTTTCATTTGGACCTTTGCCGGTAGATAAGTTTAACGTGCAAAAGCTTTTTTGCTGGCATTTACGGTTTTCTTATCTAATCCACGATCCTTAACAAGAATTAAATAAATTAGCCCACCGCAAATCCCTTGCTAAAGCTGTCTTTTTTTTGTCCTTAAAGGGGCCCATAGTTAAGCAATAGCAAAGCAAAGGAAAATATTTGGAATTTGCTTAAGTAAAATCCTAAATTAGGCAGCCCTTCGGCTAGCTAGCCTCCTAATTTTATTCATCTTGCAGCTTACTTTTTAGTTTCCTTATCTCTTGGGTGTCTTCAATCTTCTAAATGGTTGTGCTTAGAGGCAAGGTGAGAGATAAATTGTCTAAAGGCAGGCGTGCCAATTAGGTTTTCTAACCACTCATCATTAAGCATATCCTCTAAGGCTGGCAGCGTTCCTGCCTGCTCGGCTCGCTCTAAATAGTGCATAGCCGAAGGATAGTTCTGCAATAAAGAATGCATACAGGCTAAATTATAAAAAGTATGGGCACAGCCTAAAGACAACGCATGCATGAATTTTTGCTCGGCTTCCTGATAATAAGTTTTACTGCGCTCTGGACGAATTTCTTCATGCACCAATTCTGCTATATTTAAAAAAGCTAATCCACAATCATTCCAAGCCATCTCATCCTCGATGTCTATATTCAAGACCACTCGAAAATGTTCAATAGCGCTATGCAAAATATCTACATCCGAGGTTGCTTCTCCTAGATGTGATAAAGTTACCGCTAAATTATAGCGAGCATTCGTAAAATTGGGATCAATTTCTAATGCTTTATTTAAAACAGTAATGGCTTTTTCATAATGAGAAACCTCTTCTGAAAAGTCCCCTAGAAAATCAAGGGCACAGCCATAATTATAGAGCCATTCAGGTTCATAGTGTCGATGATAAAAAGCTTCTTCCTGTAGGTTAATTATCTTCTCAAATTTTTGGATGGCTGCTTCCAAATAATTTTTATCATTTGTAAGCTCGGAAAGCTTCATTAGAGCTAAGCCCCAATCGTTCCAAAACTGAAATGAAGATTGTCCTCCTAAATCGCAAGCTTTTTGAAAGCAATTAACAGCATTTTCCACTTGCTGGGAATCATTCCAATATTCACCAATATAAAAATACGAGGTGGCAAGGCCATACCATAATGCAGAATCTTGCTTATGAAGGGTAAGCCCATGCTGGAATTTATCGGCAGCTTGCACGTAATAGCTTTCCTCACCAAAGTAGCGCCCGAGCTCATTTAAGCAAGCACCGTATAAAGCCCAAATGTGTGGATTTCTAGGAATTAACTTAAGGCTACGCGTAATCTTGTGCTCGGCTGAATGCAAAAGAGCAAGAGACTCTGTATGTATGCCGAAAATCATTTCAGCCTCTCCCCCAAAAGCAAGAAGCAAGGGATGATCTGGATCAATTTGGGTAGCTTTAGTAAATTTCTCAATGCAAGCAACATTATAAGTGGGGTTTTTTTGTAACTTACAGGCGTTTAAATAGAGTTTCCCCCAACGTAGCCATAAGAAAAAGTTAGCTTCCTGCCCTTTGGCAGCCTCTTCAAAAGCAGTTTGAGCAAGTTCAAAATGCTGCAGATCCCCTTTAAGATCATAGAGCTTTTCATAGCAAAGAGCAAGCTTAAGCCATCGATCGGAGCATTCAGGCTCTTCACAAACAGCTAGATGATAATACTCTATCGCCTCTTCGCAATATTTATGCTGTTTAATAAGCTCGCTTAGCTCCACTAATGCCTCTGCCATATCTTGCCAAAAATCTGCACATTGGTGGCCTAATTGCTGGGCTTGTCGATATCTTTGGATAGCTTGATGAAAATCCACCGGCTCTTCAGAAGAAAGGCCAATAAGGTAGCAACTTAATCCCCATTTCCAAAAAAAACGGGATTTAACTTCTACCGGCTGATTTTCTAACAGAGCATACCCTGCCTGAAATTTATACTGAGCTTTTTGAAAATAATAGGGATTTTGATGAAATAAGCCACTTAAGATTAAAGTTTCTGCCCCCATTAAATAGGCTTCAAAAAAGTTAGCATCCCGAGCAATAGCTTGGGCAAAAGCTTCTATGGCAGCAGCAAGACAGCGAGCATTTTCTTTTTGGGAAGCAAACACTTTTCCTTTAAGGAAATAAATAATAGCATGAGAAGGAGCCAGGCTTTCAGCCAAGGCAAAACTCTCTTGGAAGTTCACACTTCCTCTTTTAAGTTCTAACTCACCTTTTTTAATGAATAACTTAGCTAAAAGAATTTTTTCCTCATTCCCTAAAGAATGGAGGTTATAGGAAGCGGTGAAGCTATCTAATAAATCGAAAGCTTCTTTTTCTATAATTTCTTGCAGCTTTTTAGAAATTGAAATGTCATTATCCATAAACGACCATCTTATTATTCATAAAATGTTATACTTTTTTAAGATAATTTACAATCTTTACCTAGATGAGCCTTCTTTAAGCTCATCTTATTGATATACAAGATCCTTTATTATGTCTACCTCAACTTTTTTGTATACAGCTCTCGCTGCTTATCTCACCTTCTAAAAGCTGTTAGCAGCATCCCTAAATTCACCTTGCTATCAAGCACTTAAAAACACTAAAACCATTAAATTATTATCGGAAATTATTCACAATTTTTAATCAATGGCTTTTTGGTAAAAAATTTTCGCCAGCCTCTTATGCTATCCCCAACATACAAGCTATTTTACCTCTAGAAGCAACTTATCCCCGAGAAAAAATGAAATAAATTTTATGACTTATTCACTCTTGCTGGATAACCAATCAGTAGGTTGAGAAGAAATATATGACTACCTACCCAAAGATTCATCGGCCTACCTTAGGGATAATGCTTTTTATCATTTAAAGCTAGCCTTATCATAAGAGCTTTAGGGCAAGTATGATAAGCGCTTTTATTCTGCGCTTAAGGAACTATAAAAAAATGATTGAGCACACATTTTTCAAGAAAACTATTTTGGTACTTTAAACAATTTTCTTGCTCGGTAAGCTTAAGAGGATTTATATCGCGAGATAATAAAAAATTTTTACTCCTTATTTAGCAAATTTCTGTTATGGAATGATAGGCGTGGTGCAAGCAAATGAATGAAAGGTAGCCAGCTTTCCCGTAATATGAAGCAGTTACTTTTATTTTTAAAACTTAAGATAGATTCAGCATTTATCGAGAAAACATATCGTAGCCATCATGGGTAAAAATCTAAAGTTATTTTTTTTAATTAATCCTTTCTTAAAAGGCATATTTTCTTCATGAATAACAGCTTATTTAAAGTTCTCTCTTAATAATTTTCAAGCAAGTTGCTCACTCAACCTAAGCAGATAAAAGATAAAAGAAGCTCTTAACTAAACATTTTCGCAAGCTGTTCTCATCCTTTCGATGACGTTTGTCACATACTCTTTAGAAGGAGGCTCTAATCCTTCGGCTGTGTAGTAAGCAAAGGCTGCTACGCCTGCACCAATAAATACAATAGGCGCCCAAGTAATCGTAAAAAAGGCTGTTACGATACCCGCTATAAGCGCCACAGATGCTATCTTTGCTATCAATATGTCTCGAATCTCCGCGGTGTTATTAAAGCGAAAATTATCGAGGCAGTCTCCATTGATCAGCCGAGTACTATAAAACTGAATTTGATCGATTAATCCCATACATCCTCTTTTATTAAATTATAATTGAAAAAAAAACAAGTATAAAAAATGTTATAAACAGGGGTAATATTTATTATTAAGTTATTAAAAATTCACTTAGAAGGCAAATCATTTATTAAGCTCTCCAATTTACCCAAATTGAAGCAAAAAGAACAAGAAAAATACTAGTCTTCTAAATGTAAAGGGGTATATTCATCAATTAATAAAGAATGACAAAGCGTAAAATGGATTTCTTTAGGATCCACCACTTGAGGCATTTGAAATCCTTCTGTAATTTTTTTAGAATCCCATTTCCAAAGATAATAATTAGACAAAAGAATAATCCAATAATCTTGACTACCCTCCCATAGCTTGGCCCTTTTTTGCTTAAGCTGAGAGGCAGCTGTAACTTCATCTAGAGAAAATCCATCTCTACATATAATTTTTATCTGCTGGAGCGCCAAGTTTAAAGTAGAATCAATCTGTTTATCATCCACATGAAATTGCACAGTTATCCACGGATATTCTAAAGAAGGGTATAAAGGTAGCTCATACCTTACATCCATTCCCCTGCTTTCAGAAAAATGAGTTTCTATATGATTTCTTAAGCGAGTCTCTATCATCTGACAAGCAAGCTCCAGATGTTCTAAGTTAGTAGGATTCAAGCAGAGATGAAGAGGCAGAGATAAATAAACTAAACTTTCTTGGCTATGGGGAAGATGGTGAATTTTAGTTAACCTGACTTTAGGAGCTCTCTTATAATGAGGAAGGATAAATTTCTGATCTATCTTTTGGACATCCAGGGTGGAGAAACTATCCATACAAAGTTTTTTTATTTTTTCGATATTAAATTTACCTACAATGATGCAAACAAAGTCCGCAGGGTTAGAAAAAGCTGCACGAAAAAACCTTTCAGACTGACCCACGTTAGCTTTTTTAAGATCCTTAAAACTTAAAGGATTTAAAGCATGCTGTTCATGCACCGCAATAACCCTTAAAAGTTTATCGCTGTCTACTTCTCTACCTCTTCGTATCAATTCATCCTTTTTACTTTTCAATACCTGATTGAAAGCTTCAGGAGTACATCTGGGCTGCTGAAAGATCTTTTTAACTAACGTAAAAAATGTCTCCAGACTCTCGGGGGGGAAAGAAGCATCAATGGATCGAACGAAAGGCTCTATTTTAATATTCAATTCTATGGATTGATCATATAGGAGCGCCGCTAGCTTATCAGGACACCATTCCCCTATCCCAGATTCCATCGCAACACTTGCTGCCAATTCAGCTGAAGCGCGATCTTCAGGTTCCACAGATCCATAACCACCTAGGGCCACCAAACGCACGGAGATCTCATTCTCTTCATCATTTGTTTGCTTCAATATGACTCTCATGCCATTTTTCAAGCGACATTCACTTATAGAAAGGGTAAAGAAATCTTTTTCATCCAAAACTACCTCTTGGGCAAGATCCTCAGGGTTAAAAGATAAAGATTTAGCGTTTTCTAAGCTCTCAAGAGAAAAAAAAGGCCAGATGCACAGGAAAAAAAGATAAATCTTATCAAGCATAAACCGTCATTTTTAAAAAATTAAATATTATTCCGGAGTATAACAAGGGATTGTTAAGAAATATTAAAGAAACTTTTTCTCCTTTTGCTGATTTTAAGTAATACACATTGACAAGAAGGGTGGAAATTGCTTAACCTAGCCGCATATTTATAATATTTAAGCCCAAGTGGTGAAATTGGTAGACACGCCAGATTTAGGTTCTGGTGCCGTAAGGTGTGTAGGTTCGAGTCCTATCTTGGGCAAATTTCCAGAAATAGTAATATTTCTGGTTTTTCATTTTATAAGTAGTTGGTTTTTTTGTAGGGCAAGCCTTAGAACTAGCTTTATTTTTGCGACTCAATATTTTCCACCCTATAAAACTAATTTTCCAGGCTACATAAAAAACAAACATTTTCCGTTTCACATCCAAAGGCACCATTTGGAAGTAAACATCCCTATGTGTCAAAAGGTTAATGCCCTACCTGCTCTATTTTTCAAAGGCTGGATCATTAAACCTTAGGGCTTCCCTATCAAGCTTTAATTTCTCTATCTGAGTCTGACTATGAGGTTTAAGACGGTTATAAAAGTCAGTTTCCAGCTGGCCTGTTACAAATCCTTGCTGATCAAACTTACGTAGGTTAGCTTCATGGTTAGTTAGCTGGCTCTTGAATTTGCTGAGCTGCTCTCTCTCTCTCTCTCTATCACCTTCTTTAGCTTCAAAAGCAGCTTCCATCATGGCTAAATAGAGTTCTACCTCTTCTGGATTAGGACAAAGGTTTTTCAAGTAAATATCAAACTTATCATTAATCCCTAAGGCACTCACGTCCCCTCTACATCTTCTAGGACATTGGATAACAAACCTATTTGCTGTCATGGCCAAAAGAGTGACTTTCGGTCAATTTTCGACCGCAATCCGAGCTCTTTAGATGACAGCTTATGGGATATACCCCACAATTTTCCTCTCGATTTCGCCCACCAAGAACCTCATTCGCGGGTAAACAATAATGTTACATGTGATATATGGCTCAGAAAGAGCTTATCTAGGAAAAGCTTCAGCATATGTCCGAAAACCCCTGAAATATTCTCAAAACTCATATCTTTAATTTGTAAATCATCTAGGGTTTAAGCCATTCCTTTTATTTTCCTAAGGCAGCAAGGGGTGTATTCGAATGGGATTCACTCAGCCGGGTGTAACCGCGTAATGCGGATTTGGCAGGACTAATCATAATATTAACATCTTGGCCTAATTCATTGAGGAAGCGGATAAGTCGCTCAAGTGAAAAGCTACGCAATCTTCCGCGAATTAAAGCAGAGATTTTTGGTTGGTCTATTCCTAAAATTTCGGCAGCTTGCTTTTGATTGAGTTTTTTCTTTTTAATAAGTTTAGCAATCTGGCGAATAAGTTCAGCTTTAGCTAAAGCTTCCTCAGGATTTTCAATGCTTAGATCAGCCAATACATTCCCGGAACTTTCTTCGTACTTAATCACTTTTTTCATAACTGTCTTCCTTTCTCTTTTAATTCCTTATACAGAAATTCTGCTTCTTTTAAGCAAAGTCTAGCTGGCTTTTCAATCTTTTTTTAAGCTGTTGCTTTCTCTCTTTTTTAGATTTAAAAGTAGTTATTAAGGTAGATGAATAGAAATCTTCCGCTTATATTTGATAAGGAAAGCCTTTCAAATACTCCTCCTATTTTATCGGAAACTCAAAAATGGAAATGTTTGCTCGTTCTTTCCATCCTCTTTTAGGATAAAATTTTTTTTTCATAAATAGGATTATCCTTACTATTTTCTAAGAACAATCTCATACAATTTCGCTTTTTTGCTTCCTCTACAACAGCTTCTAATAACTGTGTCCCAACGCCTTTTTGCCTAGCAATACGCCTCACATAAAAGCTTGAAACAAAAGCTTCGGGAAAATCCGTCCAAAGTTCCTTTAACCCTTGAATAAGAATATAACCAATAATTGTGCCATTTTGATCCATAGCTATTAAGAAGAGTTAATTGTTTTGCTTCTTCCATGGCTTGCAAACAAGAAAGAACTCTTTCTCTCAGCTTATCCTCATTCTCTTTCTTCCATCCATTATCTTCACACTGTTCGTTAAGAAAAGAAACGAATGCTTTGCTGTCGTTTTCCTGAAATTTTTTAATTAAATACATTTACAAACCCATTAATCTGTTAGCCCATGAGCATTGGCATAAGAGCCTAGCTGGCACTTCATACACCCATGGCCCTAAGAAGTCATTCTTGCATTTAAGAGAAGAGGTTTTTAAATCGCTGACGGCTATTCGATTGAATATCGAAGGAACATTAAAATTAAAAACCTACGACTTTTAGTGCAGGTATTCGAGGAATCGGCTGATGGTTTTGCCTTGCAAACCAAAGATCATATCCATTTTGAAGATTAAGCCAAAATTCAGGCGAGGTTCCTAAGGCATCCGCAAAATCTAGAGCTATTGCCTCCGTTACGCCTCGTTTTTTGTTGATGATTTCACTAATTTTAGGTTGAGTCCAAGTCCCACCCAGGTAACTAGCAAATTGCGCTTGTGAAAGTTTAAGGGGCTTAAGAAATTCTTCTAGCAATACCTCTCCAGGATGTATGGGTGATCTATTTTTTGGAAGCATGATTTCCTCTTTTCTTGCCTAATGATAATCTATAATTTCAACTTGCTCTGGTCCTCGGATGCCCTAAGAGAATACAACTCGATATTGAGCATTAATACGAATGCTGTATTTACCTTTAAAGTTTCCTTTTAAGACCTCCAGTATATTTGCTGGTGGCACTTTAAGGTCACTTAAGTTAATGGAGGCATTTAACATATCTAACTTTCTACAAGCAATTGAGTATAATGAGGGATCTAATCTTTTTCTCATACGCTTAGAGTTTACCCCGTGGAAATGTCTAAGGTGGACTTCAGCAAGCAATTGAATTAAGCTTTTTATCTCATTTTTATTCCATTATATCGAATATCGATATAGTGTAGGATAGAAAATCCAGTTACCTTAAAACAGAGCAGGCCTCTTGCGAGGCCTACATATTTAGTTCGACCTGAATTAACCTTAAAAATTTATTCATTGCATCCATATTAGAAAGAAAAATTATGAATTTTCTTTTAGACCTAAGTGAAAAAACTGCAAATCCAAGAATTTTTGTTAGTGAGTATGAAAATTGGCTAAAAATTAAGAGTTTTAGAGCAGGAGGTAGCCTTCAAGATAGAGCATTAAAGCAATTTAAAGAAGAAAACGAGTTTTTTTAGCCTGAATAAAGACGCTTGGGAGAATTTTGAGCGATTAGCCAGTTGTAAATTAAACGCATGTTATGGCCAATTCCACATAGAAGGGCGTTAAAACAATCTCCCAAACGGCCTTTAAGGTAATTGCGTCCCAGTTTGCCATCATTCTTCATATGGCCGATATGAGGTTCTATGGCTTGGCGCCTTTTAAGTTGGGACTTAATCCATTGTGTAAGGCCTTTTCTTTGCCCAGAAATAAATATGCTTTTGCCTTCTACCGTATGACCTCGATAACCTTTATCTACAAAAGCTACTTCGATGTTCTTGCCGCTATTATGTTGAGCTTTCTTAATAGCTTCTTCAAGCGTATGCCCATCGTACGGATTGCCATGAATGGCTCTAACATCTAAAGCTAACCCTTCTTGATGAGTGATGACTAGCGAAGTTTTGCAGCCAAATTCATATCTTTTTTCTACTTTACCTTTAGCAATACATTCCACATGGGGCTCATGCAAGCTATACACCTTAGGCGAATCGTTTCTTTTTTGGTTAAAAATACGTTTAATAGTGTCTAA
>NZ_VJOT01000039.1 GCF_011087585.1 Neochlamydia sp. AcF84 | reverse complement strand
TTTTTTGGTGACTACAAATTTTTATAAAAAAGCTATAAGAGACTAATAATAAAACAATTACCGGCTTTAAGTTTATAGAAAAAAATGGAACTTCCGTTATAAAGCAATCAAAAATTTAGAGAATTTATATGCAAGCAATTCCCAGCTTAGGCCTGGCGCCTCATATTTTTTATCAAGCGCCCCCACTAAAAACAGAAGGTAGTGTGAGCGTGTTATCTGCTTCTCCAGCTATCGAGGAAGGCAAAGACTGTCATTCTTCATCTCCTTTTAATACCTCTATATTCTCAACCAAAGGCACGCCTGAGGAAAAGCTTTTAATGCAGCGCCTGACAGCCTATTTAGGTAGAGAAAAAGATTTGTTAGGAGAAACTCTAGCTTACCTTCAAGCTGAAAGTTCTCTTTATACTTCCGAGGAAAAAAGTAAACTAGCTAAGCTTTTGCCTACTCTGAAGCTACCTTGGTTTATAGTCACAGAAGAGCAAAGAAAGGAAATAGTAGCACAAGGGATAAGCGTAGCTTCATATCCACGTTTACAACCTTTTCATAAAGTCTTAGCTGCTATTGTAGATACTATAGCCTCAATTACAACCTCCTCCTGTAAAGATAAGCTAAAAATCTTAGAGACCTATTATACTAACTTTATAACTCAGCTCCTTGAGGCTTCTAGCTTAAAAGAGCGAGAAGCTTTGCTAGCCTTGAAAGCCCAAGTCTGTGGGGATTCCGGGGGTTTTCTTCTCCTTGATATAAACAAAGCGCGTGCTATGCTTTCTATCGATGAATTAGGCCTGCCTTACCGCACCAATACCCATGGCAGGCATGCTGTCGCTTCTTTAGAAGGCTTACACTGTAAAGCTAATCCTACGGCTGCTGTGGTCTCTGATTATCTAAATCCTGCTTGGGAATATGCGGCTACTTCTTTAACTCAAGCTTTTTCTCCCACCTCTTTAATTGCCGCCCCTACCTCTTTCCTTAAAATCTCCAACGTCTTAACCTTCAACTGGCAAGCCTCTTTGGATCAGGAGGCCAAAAAAGCTTTTAAACAGCAATTATGGCAGGGCAAAACCTCTCAGCAAATCTTCAAAGATCAGCCTGAGCTTAAAGAAAAGTTATGTAAGGTTGCTTATCTGGAAGCCCGTACAGTACAGGTAGGCTATACCATTGGGCATGCTAATGAAAGTACACGCCCTCAAGCTATCTTGTTAGCTGACCTTATTAGCGTTTTAGAAATGTTTGATTTATTGTGCGATGAACGCTTACTGACGGCAGAAGAGGTTATTGAAAGCTGGCCCTTTCTTTTAAAAGAAGTGCATAAGTCTTATCCTTCTAATCCTCACGAGCTTTTCCGCGCGTATAGAACCTGGATGGAGCAGCTGCCTGAAGAGCAGCTTTTAAACGAATTTTCTTCTAAGGGAGAGTTTAGCCTAAAATCTGAAGAGCAAGGCTTACGTGCTTTTCATGAAGATTATTTGAAAAGTAAAGAAGAAAATAATTTTTGGCAGCTTTTAGCCCTGTTAAAGTTACATCCTAAGCTAGCTTCAAAAGCTTCTTTAGCCTCTTTAATTGATCTACCCTTAGCTTTGCGCTGGAGCGCTAAGCTTTTTCCAGGAAAGTCTATAGGAGAGCTTTTTTGCCTTATCCCTCCTTTACTAAGAAAAATTGATAAAGAAGCGTTTAGCAGTCTAGTCATCGCTAGCCTTCTTATTCTCCCTAATGATGGTAAGGCCGATAACTACATTATAGAGCTTATTTGGAAAGATCAAGAGATAGAAAGCTTAAGGCTGGCCTGCATTGATAATGACCGCGCTTTTGAGCCTGCTATTATTCCAGCAAAACAAGGACATGGCATTCATTTAAAATGCCTGCCTTTATTGCTTAAAGGATGCATGAGCCAACCGATCGCTAATTCAGTTAAAGAATTCATTTTGAATTTAAACCCCCGTGATTTTCTGCTACAATGGATCCAACAATTAGACCAAAGAAACCAGCAGTACCAAAGGCTTATTCATCAAAAAAATTTAACTCAAGAAGACTTTCTAGATGAAGCAGCCGATCAAAAGCTAGATATTCCCCTTTCACTGCCTAAAGGATTATTGTCTACGTTTTTTACAAAATTGCAACTCCTACAGGATAAGCTTAAACAAGATCATGTGAATCACTATGACCTTTTTCAAGCTTTAGAGCCAACTGCTTTTGCCTGCTATCAAGTATTAATGCAAAGACATGCTAATCCTTTAGATGCGCTGCTAGCCCTACATCGTCAACGCACAAGCGTAGAAGCTCTTTTAGAGCCTACCACTTTAACTGCAACGGATGCTCTCCCCTTTTTGGTGCCATTAGAAGAAGAAGCTAGCAACTTTCTAGCAGCCCTTAACTGGTCAGCCCCTATTCCTACCTTGCTTGATCCCCTGAAGATAGTCAGTGCTCTCTCCTTCTGCCCTTCTCTTCCTCTTTCTTTGATGCAAAAGCAGAATTTTTTGCTAATTGCTATTCAACTAGGCAAAGCCTCATTAGTTAAGTTGGCCCTGCAATTAGGAGCTAAAGCTAACTATGCCGATGAAGCTGGACAAACAGCTTTGCATAAACTGATGCGCATCTATGATTCACCTCACTTAGATGAAAAGCAAGTATTTTCCATTGCTGATCTTTTGCTAGCCCAGGAAGATACTGACCCTAATGCTGTCGATGATCAGCATTCTCCCCCTCTTTTTCCCCTCATTAATCGTGCTATCCATGCCCCCACCCGCTTTTCTTTTTTATTAGCCAAGCTGGTTAGCAAGGGAGCAAATTTAGAATACCCTGATCACTTTCATCAAGGAAGGACGCCCTTAGAAAAAGCCATTGCCGATAACAACTTATTGGTATTTATCGAGCTAGCTAAAAAAGGAGCAGGCGTTAAAACGCATCCGGCTAGAATTTTAGAATTTGCCAAAATGCATGCGCAAAACTCTGAGCTTGGAAAGGCTTTGCATCTTTTAGAAGCTCAATTGCCAGCCTTTGCTTACCTGCGCTCTCTTGCACTATTTACCCTACCACGTACTGGCCAAGGCTTTGAATGGGAAGGAGTAGACTCAGGCCGAGCCAAATTACACCCCCTAGTCATGCAACAGCTCCCATTAAATGCAGCCTTAGATTTTATTAAGCTTCCTCGCACCCATGGACGCAGTGCAGTCGTAGCAGTAAGTTATCTACATCGCAAATTGCATTTTAAACCTCACCCTGAGATGGCAGGTAGGGAATATGCAGTAGGAAGTCTACACCGTGTTCTCATTGGACATGGCACGCCGGAAACCGAACTATTTAAATGCTATAATGCCCGTCGTAACGCTTACCCTCTATTGGTTTCGGAAACAAGTGAAGGACAAAACTTAGATGACGCCTTAAAAGCAGGCAATACGTTAGCTAATTTAGACTTACATCGTGTGCATAATATGATGCTCCTAGCTATGCTAGTTAACCCAGAAGATGGCAAGCCTGACAACTACATATTGCAATCTTTTATCAATCATCAAGGTGAGCAAAAAGAACAGCTAGTTTGTGTCGATAATGATCACGCTTTGATTCCTTCTTTTTCAACAGAAGGAAAGTTGCAAGTCAAATGCATCCTATTTTGCTTAAACCAAATGCAAGAAGCTCTTCATCCTAAAACGAGAGAACGCTTTTTGCAAATTGATCCATTAGAAATATTACGCACTTGGTTAGCAAACTTGGACATCCAACAGCAGCGCTATACTAAACTCTTTACCGAAGAAGAGCGCGAATTTGCCTATGCTTACCATAAGCAAAACCCTGTAATTTCTATTCTCTTGCCACCTAGGACGGTAGCCAAAATTTATCAAAAGCTTGCCCGCCTGCAAAGGGCTTTAAATAATAATCTTGATTTGACTCCTTTAGAGCTTTTAATCCGCTTAGACCCTCCTTTAGGAAAATATTACGAGCATCTTTTACAAGATACCAGCGTCCCCATCTATAGCCGTTTTTTAAAAGGGCCCGGGCAATTTTACGAAAAAAGCCTGTATGGCTTAGTAACCTCAAGTACCAGTCACTCGCTTTTAAAATCCAGTAATATGCCTACTAAAGATCTCGTTAAGCATGAAGAACGCTATATCCCTAAAGAAGCATTAAAAGAGCTGCAGACTTTAATGAGTCAAAGCCATCCTAGCTATCTCCGTGCCGTTGCTGCATCCATACAAAAAGGAAATATTGCACCTTTTCACGAGCTTTTGACTGACGACTTGCGTGAAAATGCCCTTGCCTTTATAGATATTTCTCAGCAAAAGCAAGAACTTGCTCTACTAAAAGCCATGGCCTCCTGCTCTTTTGAAACTTTATCCTTAAATCACTGCCAATCTTTAACGGAGGCCCTATTAAAACACCTAATCGTAGCTTCTGCTGCCCTTAATAAGCTAGATGCTAGCCATTGCTCCTCTTTAAAGTCTTTTTCTTTCCCCGAATTATCTTGTTTAACTCATCTTAACCTCTCTAGCTGCCCTCATTTTTATAAGCTTAGCTTAAAAGCCCCTAAGCTACGTTTTCTTATTTTAAAAAATAATCAAGCTTTGACCTCGCTACAGTTAGACGCCCCTCTTTTGGAGGAACTTGAGCTAGAAGGATGCTTACGCCTTTCGGCAAAGCAAATTCAAGCTTTAGTTAAAAGCTGTCCCAATCTCAAGCGGATAACTTTGGCTGGCTGTGATCTTTCTTCTTTGCCTTATGCTGAGCTTATCTTCCAGCAGCCTTTACTTATTCGCTATAACTTAGAAAATTTCTCTTCTCAAGTCATGGAGCAGCTTCAAGGCCTACTTAATAATTCTCTTAATAAATGGTGTTCTAAAAGACAAAGACTACTATACGAGGAGCTTAAGGCTTTACTAGATGGGCTTAAAATAAATAAATCCCTAGGGCACCTAAGTCTTAAAGGAGGGGCAATAGATAATGAAGGCAGTATCGCTTTAGCTAAAGCCTTAAAAGCTAATACTTCGCTTACTAAACTACGCCTTTCAGGCGATCAGATAAGGAAGGAAGGTGCTAGCGCTTTAGGGAAAGTCCTCAAAACAAATACATCGCTCACTGTATTAAACCTTAAGGGTAATGAGCTAGGATTTGAAGGGGTTAGTGCTTTAGCTAAAGCCCTTGAAACCAATCATTCGCTTACGACACTAGATCTTTACCATGATGAGATAGCCTATGAAGTTGCTAGCCCTTTAGCTAGAGCCGAAGCCGATAGGGCTTTAGCTAAAGCCGAAGGCGCTAGCGCTTTAGCTAAAGCCCTGGAAACCAATACTTCGCTTACTACACTTAATCTTTACAACCATGAGATAGGCAATGAAGGCGCTAGCGCTTTAGCTAAAGCCCTTGAAACGAATACCTCGCTCACTCAGTTAAACCTTAGGTCTAATAGGATAGGCTATGATGGCTTTAGCGCTTTAGCTAAAGCCCTTGAAACGAATACCTCGCTCACTGAACTAAATCTAGGCGGGAAGAATTTCATAAATTATGAAGCTATTAGGGCTTTAGCTAAAGCCTTAGAAACCAATACTTCGCTTACTTCTCTGGGCATATCTTTGAATATTGAGAGCAAAAGCCCTCATATAACTTTTATCCTTGAATCATTAAAAAAAAATCAAACGCAACGACAACTATTGGAAGAGCAAAAATCTCAAGCAGCTTCTTTGGCAAAAAAATTGAATTCTAGCCACGAGAAGAAAGCTCTTAAGCCCGAGGTAAATTATTTACCTCAAGCTAATCATACTCTTTCTATAGAGAATTTCCTACCAGATGAAAAAAGGGTTTTGACTCCTCTTTCTGCTGATTCTATTATCCTGCTTGCTTCGCAGCTATGGAATGTGCTCAACAGCTATTTTGCATCAAACGACTTTCAAGAAGCAGATGAGGAAATCAAGCGAACGACAGCTCATTTTCAAATTCAGTTATTAGATCTTCAGCATTGCGATTATTCTCTATTTAGCCAACAAAAGCTTCAGCAAGCTCAAAGTTATTTGATCAATATTTCCTCTTACCTAGCTCATAAAAAGATAATTTCACCCGCTTATTTGCTTACGGGAGAAGAAGAAAATGAGGAAAGAGAAGCCTCATTCTAATCGAGACAAAGTCCATTTAACAAAAACACCTTTTTTGTACCTTAAATAAGCTGTTTAAAACCTTTAAGCAATAGAAGCAACGAAATCATCAGCTAAAAAAGACTTAAAAAAGATAATTTTAGAAGTATATTGATAATTTTTATAGCCTCAAAGTAAGGAAAAACTTCTTGAATTAATCAAGTTGATTATAACTTTTTAAGCTTAGCATATTTAGCGACAATGCTTCTTTCGCGATTATCTTTAGAAAAAAAGATTTTGTAGGTAAGCCCTAGAGAACTTTGATAAACCTCACGGATGATCCCTATCCCAAACTCTTGATGAAAGATAGCAGCTCCTACTTCATAGTGATCAAACGGCTGATCCGCGCCTTCATTTATGCTTGGTTCGCGCTTTTCTTCCGGATAGTCTTTAGGTCTAAAAGTTGGAAGTGGCGATTGATGAATACGTTCTAAGTATTCTCTGGGCACCTCACGCATAAAACGACTAGGGAGCTGGTGCCGGGCCATGCCCCACATATATCTATATTGGGAGTGTGTTAAATATAAACATTCTTTGGCACGCGTCATTCCTACATAAAAAAGACGTCGTTCTTCTTCTAAAGCCTCAAGCTTATCTTTAGAATTAACATGGGGAAATAAATCCTCTTCTATTCCCACTAAAAAAACGACTTTAAATTCCAATCCTTTTCCATTGTGAATGGTCATTAAGCTGACGCGATCTTTCTTGGTATCGGCCTCGTCTAGGCTAGACTTTAAGGTAAGCTCTTCTAAGAAAGCCCTTAAAGTCGCATCGACAGCGGTTTGTTCCCATTCAATTGCTTTGGTAATCAAAGCATCTAAATTCCCTTTACGATCTTCGAAGGACTCAGGATCCTCAGCTAAATATTGAAGATAGTCGGTCTCATCTATGGCAGCCCGCACTAATTCTTGTAAGGAAGCCGATTTAGCCACTTGGCGCAAGTGATGGATAATCCCTAAATATTGCTTTAAAGCTTCTTTTTGCTTAGCAGCTAACTTAATAGGATGCTGTAAAACTTTATCTTCAGCAATGGCTTCGCAATAAGCTAAAATTGATAATTGCTCTTTCGAGGCTGCCAGGCGAATTTTTTCTAAAGTAGCTGCTCCTATTCCTCGGCGAGGTATATTGAGGCTCCTTAAAAAGGAGATGTAATCGGTCCCTGAATAAACCATACGCAGGAAAGATAAAATATCTTTAATTTCGCGTCTTTGATAAAAAGATAAACCTCCTACAATTACGTAAGGGATCTGGCGATATAGAAAATAATCTTCAAAAGCCCGTGATTGATTATTGGTGCGATAAAACACTACTATTTCATTATAGGGAATGCCTTGCTCATGATGCTGGCGAATTTTATCGGCTACAAAATCCGCTTCATCTCGCTCAGTGTCGCTAGCGTAAAACTTTATTTTTTCTCCTTTACCTAAATCGCTCCATAGCTGCTTTTCGTAGCGATTGGCGTTATGAGCAATCACAGCATTCGCCGCTTCTAAAATATTGCTATGACTACGGTAATTTTGCTGGAGACGAAAAATCTGAGCGCCAGGATAGTCTTTTTCAAAATTTAAAATATTATTAATATTGGCTCCCCGCCAGGAATAGATAGATTGATCCGGGTCGCCTACCACAAATAAATTACCATGCTTTTGCACTAAATAATTTAAAATTTTATATTGAGCTTCATTGGTATCTTGATACTCATCAATAGATAAAAATGTCCATCGCTCCTGGTACTGTTCACGCTTATCAGGATGTTCTTGAAAAAGCCTTACTACCAAAAAAAGAAGATCATCAAAATCTACGGCGTTGTAATGTTTTAACTTAGTTTGATAGAGAGAATAAACACGAGCAAGATATTCCTCGGCCGGTGAAGACATATAACTGACTTTAATATCTTCAGGCTTTTGCAAAGCATTTTTAGCTTTTGAAATCATTCCTCGAAAGATCTTAGTATCCATCTTTTTATCTTTGATTTCCAATTCTGCTAAACAGGCTTGAAGCACTTTATGGATGTCTTCTTCATCATAAATGGTAAAATCACGCTCATATCCTAAAGCTTGGATAGATTCACGTAAAATTCTGGCTCCTAAGCTATGAAAAGTACATAGAAGAGGAGCTTGCCTTCCTACTAAGATGCGAATACGCTCGCGCATTTCTTCAGCAGCTTTATTAGTAAAAGTTAAACCTAGGATTTGAGAAGTGGGGACTCCCATTTCAATTAAAGACGCTATACGCGAAGTAACAACCCGTGTTTTTCCCGAGCCTGCTCCTGCTAATACCAGGATAGGGCCTTCGATAGCATTCACTGCCCCAAGTTGCTCTTCATTTAGCTGAGATAATAAAGTCATAAGAAGTTAAGTCTTAAACAAGGTAAAGAATAGGAATTTTATAAGTATAAATCATTTATTTCTAGAGATCATCTTAAAATTTGCTTTTTAAGCAAAAATTTTCAAGATTTTTTTTAGTCGTATGATTTTTTTGCTCATAATATTTTTTAATTTTTTTCTCCTCCTTAAGTTTTTTTGCAGATATCTTGAAATAGAAGCGCTGGTGATGTAAATATAGCGGGTAACCAAAGGCTTTCTACATATGCAACGTCACGAATGCAATGGAATATCATGGCTTGAATTTGAACTTTTAGCGCCTTTTAAAAATCTTACTCATGGCGTTCTTTTACGCCATGGGGGATATAGTGCAGATTCGTTTGCAAGCTTAAATATGGGCTTTAGCTTGCAAAACCCCCTTGAGAATAACAAGGTTAAGCTTAATCGCGAAAAAGTAAAAAAGATTTTTGCTTTTAAAAAACTTTACGACTGCCAATTAGAGCACGCCGATAAAATTGTAGAAATTACTCATAAAAATAAGGGTTTAAGGCCTACCTGTGACGCTTTATCAACTGTATTGCACGATACAGTGTTGATGATTACCCATGCAGATTGCCAGGCCACCATTTTTTACGATCCTGTTCAACAAGCTATCGCCAATGTCCATGCGGGTTGGAAGGGAAATGTACAAAATATTTATGGCAAAACTGTAAATTTTATGAAGCACCATTATGGATCTTTTCCCGATAATTTACATGTCTGTATTTCTCCTAGCTTAGGACCTTACGATGCTGAATTTATTCATTATCGTCAAGAATTGCCTCCCCCCTTTTGGGAGTTTCAAATAAGTCCATGCTATTTTGATCTATGGACGATTGCTAAAAACCAACTTTTGCAAGCAGGCGTCTTAGAGCATCATATCCAGATTGCACAAATAAGTAACTTTTCTCATCCGGAAGATTATTTTTCTTATCGTCGTGAGAAGATTACAGGCCGCCATGGAACGTTTGTAGCCATAAAGTCCTCCTAGGCTTTTAAAATTAAGATGAATGGTAGCTAGGGATTGAGTAGCAGGATATGTTTATTTAATTTGATACTCAGCCATCTTATTTCTTATCTTGGGCGGCCTTGCAATGTCTGTCGCCGGCAGTTCTCTGTCTAAGAAATTATACCTTCTAAAGAAAATACGTCTACATAGCCAAAAAAAATTAACCTTTTTCCAAGCCGACTCTCTCCCTAAACACAAGCTTTTTATTAAGTGTATGACTACATAGAGAGTTGCTCAAAAGCGTATTATAAAATTCCCCAAAAAATATCTTTAGCTCGTAGGCAAGTTACCTCTCTTATTCCATTATCCCTAAGTAAGCGTATCCAGTAAGAAGAGAAGCATGATTAAAGCCTTCTTTAGCTTTTTGGATAAGATTATGAAAATAGAAGGTCTTAATGTTTAAAAAATTATAAGATTAGCTGCAGTTTTTCTCACAAAATTTTTGGGGCTCTAATTCCACTGTTTCTATCAATAGGGCCGAGGTAACAATAGGCCATAACCTGCCAAAAGTTTTGTGGTTTTTATATAAAGCTAGCAAAGATTTTTTTATACTCTTTAAAAGTCTGGATTTATCGATGCCCTCATGCTCAAAATGGTGATAAACGGCTTGATAGCAATCTTCCTTTAAACTTAGAGCCTTTTGCTGAAGTTCTCGTGCTCTTGTTTTTACTCGTTTATTCTTTAAACCATATTTCAGTGCTAAGCTTTCGATAGGCACAGGACATTTGCTAAAAATAGTGCGTATAGATTGACGAAAAAAGATTAAAACTTTTCTATTTTGGCTAGCTTGAAGTAAAGGTTCAATGATATGCTGATAAACAGGAAGGTTTCCTTGGGCAGCTATAAAGACTATTTCTTCTAATCCTATTGAATCTAAATACCCAGAAGGGATGCAATCCTTAGTGGATTTTAATCTTCCTTTTGCATCGAATTTAAAATATTCGACATTCAGATAGCGAGGAGTATTTTTTTCTTCTACGAAAAAACGAATGAGCAAACGCAAAGGTTCTGCATATGCTCTATTTATCCTCGACAACTTGCTTTTCCTATGGGTATGCCAGACAATGTTTTCTAAAGAAGTAGCAAGATTTTCTATGATTGCATATCTTCCTTTAGGATCTATATACTTAAATTTGGGAGTGGCAAGAGCCCAGAAAAATTCTTCCGACCTTAAAAGCTTGCTATATTCGAAACATAGCCTATTAGGACCTACTACAAAAAGAACTTTTTCATATTTTTGAGAAGTATGGGGTTTAAAGATTTCGAAAACTTTATAAAGATTAGGTAATTGAGTGGTTTCATGACCTTTAAGGGAGTTCCCTAGTTCAAATAAATGTTCCTGGTTTTTCTTATCCATAAAATAAAAAGGTTGATTAGCTTTGATAAGCTTACAGCCTTGCTGCAGCTCTTCACGCCATTGCACATGCTTTAAATCAAACCTTTCTAAAAGAAAGCAACCCTCTTTAATTAAAGTCTTCTCTAATAAAACTAAATCAGCTTCTATATTTTCCTTTTGATAATGAGGAAGGCTGAGGATAAGACTTTTCAGGCCCCCATGAAACAATTCAATCCCAAATTTTCCCTGTACTTTTGCTTGATGGATTCTCTTTATAAATTTTAACAGCAATTTTTGCTCTTCAGCTGCAAGTTGCGGGGTTTGCGGGCTTGGCTCTTTGCAAATTACCTTTTGAAAAATGTGAAAAGGAAGCTCTCCTCCCGTCATTCCTTCTAATGCAATAATTTTCACAGATCCTTTTAAAGATTTAAAAGAAGATTTATCATAAAAAGGCTTACCTTTTTTATCATAAATCTCAGAAAAATTAGCCTGAAGAAAGATATTTAATTTCTGGCTTTTTTCTGAACGCACCAATTTTATTAAAGGATAAGTAGCTTGGTAAAATAGCTGGATTTGCTCTCTTGCATTATTGACTAAAGAAAGATCAGCATGGTTTTTGCTATTCGCAAAGCGAGCCTTTAAATACTCTTGATAAGTGCTATCAAGGAGGCGGTAGCGAAATTTTTCAAGCTCTTGATAAATGGTATGAGTAGCTCTTATAGACGCACCAAGCCTTTTTTCAAAAAAAGCATTACCCACTAAAATGTTGGCAAAAAAATAGATCAAGCGAAGAATCCTACCTCTCCAGCCTGCAGAAGGACAGTAAAGCTTATTTCCCCATAAAGAAGGTACTAGATTAATAATTTCTTGATTAGAATGCGCAGCTGCATAAATATTTTGAAAGTTATGGGAAATTAACTCTAACGACTGTTCCGGTAATTTAGGTGCGCTCACACAAATTATTTCCATCTTTTAAAACGGCATCAATAAGGTTGCTTCTGTTTTTAAAAAGCATGCCCCTATTCATGAATAAATGAGAATTTGATCCTATTCATTGAGGTATTCAAAAACGCGCTTAGGAACAGGGAGGCTATCTTTGTACTCTTTTTCGGCTTCTTTCTCTATAAGAGCAATTTCTTTGCTTTTATTATAAGTTTCTATACGATTGCACCACTGATCATTCTGTTTATCTTTAACATCGAAGTCATAATAATAAACCATCCCATTTTCAAGTGCCATCCAACCTACATATTTTGGATCTCCGTATATTCCCCAAAAACTTTGGAAGTCCACACGAATCAAAAGATTTTCAGCAGAAAAATTAGGCGCTAGACGAGAAGAAGTTTGGGGATTGGATTTTAGATTCTGTAAAAGCTCTTCTACCACATCCACGAGTTGAGCTCGTGCTTGGTAGAGCTCTAAAATATTTTGGGTACGAAAATTTAAGCAAAGGCGATGAACACTGTCGGTGCTGTTATAATAAGCCCAGGCATCATCTAAATACCAGCGATGTTGATGGGCTAAACGGGTTGCTTGACGTATGGCTGCCCGCGTAAAAGCATCTGAATTATAATCTTTACTTATAGGTGACTGAGCTTGCGAGCGTTGAGGACCTTTACAAGCAGCTAGAGCAGTTAATAAAAGGCAAAGGGTCAAAAAAATTCTCATAAATAAACCAAGCTAATTTCTTAAAATACGCATATTATTTGTTTAAAAGATATTTGAAAAGAAAAACATGCTGTTAATCTTGCATCTTCTCTTGAGTTGCCTCAATAAAGAGTTTAATATAATTTATTTACTTACCTTACTGCTTCTAAGCCGTTTTTGTAGCCCAATAATTTAGATACCATTTCACGAACTGAGGAATTCCTTCCTCAAGCGTGGTTTTAGGCAAAAATCCTAATATCTGTTGGCTCACCTGTATATCAGCATAAGTTTCTAAGACATCCCCAGGCTGCATAGGTACAAATATCTTTTCAGCTTTTTTGCCTACACTTTCCTCAATGATTTCTACCATTTTTAAAAGATCTACCGGCTGATGATTACCTAGATTAAAAATTTCATTTTTGCCCTTCCGATCTATCGAAGATTCAATACCTTGTACAATATCATCTATATAGGTAAAGTCTCTTCTCATCTTGCCATGGTTAAAAATGTGGATAGGTTTTCCCTCAAGGATAGACTTAGTGAATTGGAAGTAAGCCATATCGGGGCGCCCCCAAGGGCCATATACAGTAAAAAAGCGTAATCCTGTAATAGGGATTTGATATAAATGGTAATAAGTAGAAGCCATGAGTTCGTTAGCTTTTTTTGTTACCCCATATAGGCTAGCCTGATGATCCGTTCGATCCTCTATAGAGAAGGGTATCTTTTGGTTTAATCCATAAACTGAAGAAGAGGAAGCATATACTAATTGAAGGCCTGGAAATTGACGGCAAGTTTCTAAAACATTTAGGAAGCCTTCAATGTTTGCCTTCACATAAGCTTGAGGATTTTCTAAAGAATAACGCACTCCTGCTTGTGCCGCTAAATGGACAAGATGGCTAATTTGATGGTGGGCAATTAGCTCGTATAAAAGGTTAGTATCGGTGATGTCCCCTTCAAGCAAAGCAATCCCCTGTTTTTCTACCTCCTTAGCCCGTGCTCTTTTGAGCAAGGGGTCATAATAATTATTAAAATTATCTACACCAATAACATGATCTCCGCGCTTTTTCAACGCTTTAGCCAAGTGAAAGCCTATGAAGCCAGCAGCGCCAGTAATTAAAACATGTTTCATCAAAATCTCTTGTTAGATCATAATTAGAAAAGAGCAAATAGCGAATAAAATTTTTGCAATCCCCGCATTTTATAGCAGATCCCAATTGTATGGCAAATCCTTCCCCTTCTATCATCGCAGCCTTCGACTTCGACGGAACTTTAACATACCGCGATTCTTTTTTACCCTTTTTAAATTTTGTAGTCGGTTCGACGCTTAAAAGGAAAAACCTTTGTTTAGAAAGCTTTCATTTTTTCCAATATCTTTTAGGATATCTCTCTCGTCAACAGCTTAAAGAAGCTTTGCTTACTCGTTTTTTAAAGGGAAAAGGACGTCGGGAGATGAAGATGTATGCCGAGAGATATGCTAAAGAATTTTTACCTACACTCCTTCGTCCTCAGGCTATAGATAGAATCCGTTGGCATAAAAATCAAGGACATCGTTGTGTTTTAATAAGTGCTAATCTCGATATTTACTTAAAACCCTGGGGGCAAGCGGTAGGCTTTGATAATATCATTGCTTCGCGTGTAGCTTTTTCACCTCAAGGTTATCTCACAGGATGCTTACAAGGGTTAAATTGCCGAGGAGCAGAAAAGGTTCGCCGTTTAATAGAGGAAGAAGGGCCTACGAAAAACTATATTTTGTATGCTTATGGTGACAGCCAGGGAGATCGGGAGCTATTACAGTGCGCTAACTTTTCTTTTTATCGTCGATTAAATTAAATTTTGTAAGATGACAATGGCAAATTCTTCTAATAAAGATCTGATGGAAAGTAATTTTGAAGGCTTAATTCCCGGGCCTGCTGAAAGTGATCAATCCTTTGCTAAGAGGGTAGCCTACTGCTTGAATTTAAACAGCCAGATTACCCACGGGCTGCCTCAAGAATTCCCCTTTATGGTAGAAGAATCTTGCTTTTCCGCCGATATTTTAAAAGAAGGGTGCCAAGAAATACAGAAGCTCTATGATATATTTCCTACGTGGGTGCCTCTTTTCTTTAGTAATTACAAATTATTTCCCTGGCATGGCGGATGCGCATGGATTTTTCAACAGAAAGATGATGATCCGGCTCATCCTCTTCTGCAGCTAAGAAAGAATTTACAAAATTCTACCCATTATGGGAAATTTTATACCCGTAAGGAATTAATAGCTCATGAATTGTCGCACGTAGGGCGGATGATGTTCGAAGAGCCTATCTTCGAAGAAATTTTAGCTTACCGCTCTGCCCCATCACGCTTTAGAAGGTTTTTTGGGCCCATCATTCAAACCTCCCGCGAAAGCCTAATTTTTGTTTTTCTTCTTGTTTTAGTGGTTGCTTTAGATATCTTAGCCCTTGAACAGGAAAGTAAAACTTTCTTCTATCTTTTTAAATTAGGGCAATTATCCATTATAAGCTCGATTCTATATGCTTTAATACGTTTATGTTTTCGGCAGTACCAATTTAAAGTAGCCCTTAAAAAGTTGCGACAGCTAGCCTTAAATAAAAACGCTGCCGATGCTATTATTTATCGACTTACCGATGCAGAAATTATTCATTTTAGCCGTTTATCTCCCCAAGAAATTTATGCTTATGCTTTTGAAAGAAAAGGTAACTCGCTACGTTGGAAACTTATCTATAAAGCTTATCTAAGCAAACACCGCCTTTCTGATCATTATGATGGCTGTATTTATCACAATAACCCTCCCACTCAGCGCTCTTTTAAAGATTTTATTCACTGGATGTGGAAAAGCAAGCCTAGAAGATGGCCTGAAAGCATTCCTTTAGACCAGCTTGCCAAACCTCTTACCCAGCTCAATGATGATCAGCTTAAGCTTACCTTCGTTAATCATGCTACTATACTGATTCAGTGGGGAAATATCAATATACTTACCGATCCAATTTGGTCTAAACGTTGCAGTCCATTCTCGTGGGTAGGACCTAAAAGAGCGCACTCACCGGGTATACGCTTTGAAGATTTACCTCCCATTCATCTCGTGCTTCTAAGTCATAATCACTACGATCACATGGATATACCTACTCTGCGCCGAATACAAGCCCAGCATCATCCTAAATTTATCGCCGGACTAGGTAATAAGAATTATCTCAAGAAAAAAGGCTTGAAAGAGATCTATGAACTTGATTGGTGGGAAACAATCGAAGCAAACAGCCTTGAGATTATCTTTACCCCTGCTAGACATTTTAGCATGCGAAATCCCTTTAATAAAAATAAGACGCTCTGGGGAGGCTTTATCATAAGGAAAAATCTAGAGTTAATTTATTTTGCAGGAGATACAGGCTATGCCCAGGTTTTTGAGAAAATTAAAGCTAGATTTGGCTCTCCTCGGATTTCTTTATTGCCTATTGGAGCCTATAAACCCCGTTGGTTTATGGAGCCTTTTCATATGTCTCCTTCTGATGCCGTCAAAGCGCATATAGATTTAGCCTCTAAAAAAAGTATGGCTATACATTTTGGAACCTTTCGGCTTTCCGATGAAGCCATTGATGATCCGGAGAAACAGCTTAAATTGGCCTTAAAATTTTATCGTCTTGCTGAAGAAGACTTTCTCGTGCTCAAGCCTGGCAAAACCTATCAAGGATAAATATGTATCATTCCCCTATCGGCATCCTTCTTGTCAATTTAGGTACCCCTGATTCTCCTCAACCCAAAGATGTGTATAAATATTTGGTTGAATTTCTAACCGATGAGAGGGTAATAGACCTTCCGTGGCTAAAACGGCAGCTACTTGTAAGAGGCCTCATCATTCCTGCACGCTACAAACAATCGGCTAAATCCTATCAAAACATTTGGACAGCTGAGGGATCACCTTTGATGGTATATGGAAAAAGAGTAAGAGATGCCTTACAAAAAGCTTTAGGTAATATATTTTATGTAGAGCTGGCGATGCGCTATCGAAATCCTTCCTTAGAAAAAGGACTTTTGCTGCTTTTAAACAAAGGAATTAAACAGCTGATTATCCTCCCTCTATTTCCTCAATATGCTTCAGCATCTACGGGATCGGTTTATCAAAAGTGCATGGAAATTTTGAAAAACCAGATATCTTTACCTAAAATTACATTTATTAACTCCTTTGCTGACCACCCTGCTGTCATCCAGGCCTTTTGCCATGTTGCTCTTAAGAATAACTTGGAAGAATACGATCATTTCTTATTCAGTTTTCATGGTCTTCCTCAGAGGCAAGTGATAAAAGCTGATAAAAATAATTACTGTTTAAAGTCGCAAAGCTGCTGCCAACAGGCTTGCCAAGAAAATGCTGATTGTTACTCGGCCCAATGTCATCTTACGGCCCATGCAATCATAAAACAACTCCATCTGCCTACTGAAAAGACTAGCTTAGCCTTTCAGTCACGCCTAGGCAAAGATCCATGGTTAGAACCTTTTACCCCTCATGTGATCAAGCAGCTTGCAAGGCAAAATAAAAAGAAAATTTTGGTATTTTGTCCCTCATTTGTGTGTGATTGCCTAGAAACAACCTTTGAAATTGGTGTGGAATATGCGGAAGAATTTAAGAAAATGGGAGGGGAACGCTTAGATATTGTTCAAGGGCTTAATGATGAAACTATATGGATAAAAGCTCTTGAAAAAATTGTAAGGGAAAACAGCTCGCCATTTTAAAATACTTTTCCATGATAAACCTTGCTGGGGTAAGAAGCCATGCTTACTTTTTTTGCAACAAAGCGATGAGCGCGGAGGCTGTGAGAGCAACTATTAAATGCAACTCTCTAGAAAATTAAAAAATAGGAGTTTTAAAGCTATAGTTAATAAAGGTTAATAATTTTTCAATGCTAGGTACTTTGGAAAACTTTGCCTATCCTTTAAAAAAAGCCAATCTCTCACAGCTATCCTTGCTAGTTAATAAGTATGGCTTTTTAAATACATGATTGCGCAACAACAAAAGCCTATCGAAGCAGCATGCTATTCTTCTTTTTTTCTTCTTTTTAACGTAGATAATGGAGAAGATTCTGCTGGATAGAGAATCTCTTTTTCCTCTTTTGGGCTTTTATCACTCCTCGACTTTCTTTTCTTAGACTCTAAGTGGGTAGTTTCTTCCATTGAAATCTCAGGCGTTGCTTGCCTTTTTTCTTCTTTTATTTCTTCCACTGCGCCATTAGCAATTAATTCTCCTTCAATATCAAAGAAATCAATCACTGTATTACCAATCAGCAATTGCCGTCCGTTAGGAGAAAAATTTAAATTGTCATTACAAGGCAGAGATATAAAATAGAGAGGGGTCTCTTTCCGCCCTATCCTCTCCCTGTTACCCCTCCAGAGAGCGCACCATTCAGAATTGCCAGCGACTATCCACCGTCCATCTGGAGAATAAGCTATTTTATTAAAACTTTCCCCTATCTCTTCCGCCTCATATTTATACACCTTGTCGGTAGGTAAGTGATAAACATCAAAGCCAGGTTTTTGCGAAGGTTCTTCCGCAAAGCTTATGGCAAGTGATTCTCCATCCGGAGAATATGCTAGGCAGAGGATCGGCTTGGGTGGAATTGTTAAGATCCTCTGGTTTTCCTCAAGTTCGTCAAGTTCGCATATGCCAAGCTGACCAAGCTCCAACAAAAAAGCTCCTGTTTTTTTATCAGGAGATAAAGCAAAGGGGCCAATAAAGTTAAAGGAGGAGTCATGACCGCATGCTGCATAGTGCCGCGTAACTGCCGCGGATGATGTGTCCAGACTCCAAAAATAAGCCCTATTTACGCCCGGCTCCATAACAACCATCGAATTATCACCGTTAGGCAAAAAACCTATCTTCTTAACAGGAGTCCTAACTCTACCCATAAAAGTGGTGAGATATTTTCCCGTATTCATATCCCATAGGCGGATATCACAATCCAACGATCCTGTAGCCACTAACCAGCCATGATCATCCTGCAACCGAAAGAAGAAAGCTGCGCTGCAAACTTCTTTAAGGTGACCCTTCAAGGAAGATTTACATAGCCACTTGTTTGATTCCAGTTTCCATAAGCGAGCTGTACAGTCAGCAGAAGTAGTAGCTAGCCAATTTCCATCCTCAGAAAAAGTTATACTAGTAATAAGACCTGTATGACCCTCAAGGATTTGGTGGCGCTTTCCATTAAAAGCATTCCATACATGAGCGGTATTGTCCTTAGCGCTACTTACAATCCATTGGCTATCAGGAGAAAATACCGCTTTTCCACTCCCTTCTACATCATCAAATTCGATAAATTTCACAAAACGCTTACCTTCTACATTTACGTGATAAGCAGCTTGGTTCCCATACATGGAATGCGTATATTTACCATGGGACAAAGGCGGCAAAAAAAGAAATTTTTTAAGAACCAAGGGATGCCATAATAAGGGATCGGAGGCTAATTGCCTCCATTGTCTGGACACTTGCCGGCTAAATGCTAAATCTTTAACAGGTAAGTAAGAAAAGATTTCTATCCATACTTCGTCAGGTATCTTAGAAATAGCCCAAGAGTCTACATGGTGCAAAAATTCTCCAGTAGGTGGAGAAAGGAGTGAAGAGATATTATTAACCATAATAAAAACCTTTGAGTAAAATTTAAACTTTATGATAAATTTTAATTATATTATAAACAATAAAAAACATTTTCTCTTTATTTTTATTTAAATTCAATCTTTATTTAAAAAACAACTAAGAACTAAAAAAACGTTTTTTTGCTTTTTGAGGGCCCCGGGCGCGGGGGGGGGGGGGGG
>NZ_VJOT01000038.1 GCF_011087585.1 Neochlamydia sp. AcF84 | reverse complement strand
CACCAGCAGTAAGCCAAGCGGCGCTAAAATCTATGAAAGCAACCATTAGGCAATGGAATATAAGAAATAGAACAGATTTAGAACTTGGAGATATAGCCAGAATGTATAATCCAGTTATCAGAGGATGGCTGGCATACTATGGGAAATATTCTCCATCAGCTCTATACCAATTCTGCAGACATTTTAATAAGACACTAGTGGCTTGGGGTATGCGTAAATACAAGGAACTTGCAGGTCATAAAACAAGAACGACTATCTTTATAGGAAAGATAGTAAAGAAAACCCCAGAGTTATTTGTACACTGGGATAAAGGAATGATAGGAGCGTTTGCTTAATTGGGAGCGGTATGAATTGAGAGGTTCCTGTACCGTTCTACGAGAGGCTTGTGGGGAAGTTCCACAGGTCGACTCACCATAAGGTTCATTGGCAATTAGATGTTTCTTATGGAGAAGATAAAAGCAAAGTCCGTAAAGACCACGGCGCCCAAAATCTATCAGTTTTGAAAAGATGTACCATGAATCTACTAAAGGCTGATACAAAAACAAAAGCAGGAATCAAAAATAAAAGAGCAAAAGCCGGCTGGAATAAAGATTACATGATGGAAATGCTAAATGGTAAATAAAATCTCCATGCAATTTCCCTGGTATAATAACGAGAGAACACATATAGGAAAGTATAGTTTTGGCAAGACGCCTTTACAAACATTCTTAGATGCAAAACATTTTGCTCGCGAAAAGATGTTTGATAAGTTACAACTGACAGAGATAGTATCTGTCAGGTAACTCATGTTTGCCAGGTCAAGTAGTGTCTAGGACAAATTATATATTAAAAGAGGAATTGGCTGTTGGAACACCTTACTATTAATGTACTCATTTACTCATCGTACTCTTTTTTAAGCAGTTCTGTAGTTTGTTGACACTCACCCATTTTTATCAAGGCATTTCCTAGATTATTATACGTAGATATAAAGGTAGGATGGTCATAAGGAAAGTTTTTGATTACAATTTCAAAAGCTTCTTTATATTCGTTTATAGCTTGCTGATATTTTTGGGTTTTCAAATATACATTTCCCAGGCTATTATGTATGTAAGCCAACCTAGGATGATCGGGAGGATAAATTTTCTCCCAAATTTGTAAAGTTTGTTTATAGTGTTTTCTGGCTTCAATATTTTGTCCAGCTTCTGTAAAGGCGTTTCCTAAATTATTATGGGCATCAGCTAACTTAGGATGATCAGGATCATAAATCCTTTCCCAAATCCTTAATGCGCTTAGATAGTTTTCTATGGCCTGAGAATGTTGTCCTCTCTGTTCCAAAACTATTGCTAGGTTATAATGCACATCACCTAAGCTAGAATACTCGGTAAGATAAGGATCTTCCAAATAGAAACCAGGCTTTTTTCCATTCATTTTAATTTGGGGGTATAGTACCCCATCTTTCCAACCAACTTCTTGATCATTATATATTTTCAATAATTCAGGGTAACGTTTCAAATAAAATTGCTTATCAATTTTTAAGGCCTCTTCTATTTTATCCTTAAGTTTTGTAAGATTACCGTTCCTTAAAAAACAGCAGCCTGCTTTTAAAGAGTTTTCAAACTTTGCATTAATGAAATCTAATATTAAAACATAACATCCTATCTTACATCCTATCTTAAAATAATCTATTTTATCTCTATTATTAAAAGCTTGGTCTATAATTTTTCTATCTGTTTTTTTAATTTCATGCAAAACTGCTTCAATATGGGGCATTAATATTTTTCGCTTATCCATTGCTTGCGAGCCTTCAATATCATGACGGGGTAAACAAGAGTTGAGCACCAATAAAGCTTTTCTAAGCCCATTTTTTCGTTGTACTAAAGATAAGGTGTTTTTAATAGCATCTTGATCGAGACGCTGGATAGCTATTGATTCTTCCTTACTTAAATTATTTATAGTTATAATATGGTGGTTGAGCAAGACTGCTATCAACTCATCGACCTTCGATAATTGTGATTCCTTACTTAAACTACTAGTGTTAGGGCAATGCTGGATGAACCAGCTATTAAGCAAGCTTTTAGGAATGTGACTTGGATCTAAGTTAGCACAAAAATGTAATAGCTCTATGGCTAACGGTTGTTTTTTCTTTACTGCTTCAAAAGTTAAATTTCTTGCAGCTAAAATTGAACCATTAGTCCTAGACAAAGGATCTTGATGTTTTGATAGAAATTCAGTACGGGATTCCTTTATTCTGTCTAAATAACTTGAAAAATTTAGGCCATGAGTTGTAATGTAGTAAGCTGCACTTGCCAAAACTTGAGGATGGTTTTGAAGCTCATTAGCAATCTCTTCCGCTTTTATTCGGTCAGTTAAATTAGTAGCGTTAAGAAGAAAATGTACAGCCTCACCTGAGGAAAAATTGTCTAAACCAATCTCTTGAGCCCCTAGTTGATTTTTCCATTGATTGGCAGTACAAGAAGTAATTAATATATTTCCGCCTTTTTTAGGAAGATATTTTTTTAATTTCTCCATTTCCTCTGCTTCTAATTCTAAATTGTCGAAAATTAATAACCATCCCGGATTTATTTCTAGCCAATTTTTCATTAAATTGTATCTTTCTTCAGCTTTTTCTTGCTTAGGAAGAGCTAAGGCTTCAGCTAATTTGTCTAACTCGATATATAAGGCATCAAGCTTGGATGCTTGTATAAAAGCAATTTTAGTATAGTCCCATTTATGCTGGTACATATAGTCTAAAACTAGCTGAGACTTGCCCACCCCCATAGAACCTGTTATGACATAAATTTGTGCTTTACGCTGGCGCATACTTTGGCTAAGAGCTTCCGTTAGCTTAGATGTCTTGAATAGTCTCCTAATAAAATGAGGGCTAAGCTCAGGAACAGAAAGGGGGGTTAGTACAATAGAGCTTTCCAAGCAATTGTCTCTCTTTGTTTGTAGGCGGATACTCTCTATTTTTTCTTCTTCCATAACTTCTGTATGCCACCTTAACATCGCGCTAAAATTATGATCCGGATAGTTTTTAATTTGCTTATCTAATATTTCTTTAGCTAAATGATCAAAATTAGCATCTTCTTTTAAAAAAATTAAAGTTTCTACTATTTTATACTGGATCTGGCTCCGCCCACAGGAGGTCAAAGAAAATAATACATCTAATTTTTTTATAGCTTTTTCTCGAACATTGAGAGAGCCATTTGAAAGGGCAATGTCGCTTAAACGTTGGACAATTTCATAAAGTATAGGCAAGTCTGCGTCGGTATCGGGTAAGGAACGAGCAATTTCGATCAACTGATTAAAGTTTTCTTTGTCAGATAAAGGTTCTTCCCATTGGTTTTTTAAAAGAAGCATACGCTCATATGCAGTAGGAATTGATTTTTCATTAAAGCACCTTTGTAACTTTTCCAAGGTAAGCTTTAATTTCATGCCTAATTGAGGAAAATCTTTATCAATTAATTGCCGCACTTTTTTTGAATAGTCTTTGTCTTTAAAGATATTGGGATTTACCACAATTTCTCGTAAAAGCTTTTTCAACTCTTTACGTGAATTAGGAATGCACGATTTTAGATCATTTCCCTTTTTTAAACATTCCATTAGAATTTCAATTAGATCTAAGCTTGCTTTAAATCCTTCAGTAATAGGCTGATAATTATGTGAAAGACTACTAACAAGGACTTTAACATAAGCAGCTTTATATTGAAACTCGGGAGATTTAGCTAGTTTTTTTTCCAAACCTGCTAGGTGCTGCAATAATTCATCAATTTTACCATTAGGAATATTGGCTCCTGTAGATGCCAAAGTAGTAAAGATTTGTTCAAGTAAAAGTTTATAAGTTTCCAACATACGTTGTTGAAGAAGCGCAAACTCATTTGTATCTGTACATTTCATTAAGCGCTGCCTAAATTCATTTTCTAATAAATATAATTCATGAGGAGCTCTTAATTTAAAATTTTTTCTTTGAGAAATGAGGACTTTTAAATGTTTAAGTGCCTCAATTCTTATTAAGGATTCATGGCAATCCAGTAAAGAAATAAAGCCTAAGCACGCTTCTATAGGATTTGATGAAGGAGCCTTCCATTGTTTAAGATCACCAAGGCTACGTAGTTTCTCAATTTCTTGGAAAATTTGCTTTAAAAAAGGTTCTTTTTCTTCTTGCCTGGTTTTATTATAATTTTCAACAAGTAGGGTAATTTCTGAATATAAAAGAGAAGAGGGAGCTGGGGGGAGCGGCTCCTCTAAGGGCTCACTTTCCTCATATATTTTATAAAAAATTGCTGCTCCACTAAGAGTTAGAACTATACCACCAGCTGTGTAAATTAGAAATTTGTGACGGCTTAATATAGAAACTTTACTAGCAACTTCTGGTGCAGATCCATAGCTACTATATAGTTTCGGCCAAGAAAGAAAAGAAAGCCGAGGAGGTATTGAGATATGGGTGCGAGTGATTTCAAAAAACAATTCATGAGGTCCTCTTAATAAAGAATTAGCCTGAGGATTACTAATAGCTCTAAAAGACGTATTAAAAGGATAGACCTTAGGGGCAATAAATGAAATACGATTCATCCTTAAAATTCTCCTCGTGTGTTGGTATATTAGAGCTGTGCAATCAAAAATTAGCAAACTTCTTCTTTGTTCTCCATAAATTTTTTCTTATCCTAGCTAGTAAGCATTCACCAGGTAACATAGATTTCTAATTATTAAGCTGATAGAGTAAGTTAAATTGCCAGGGAAATTGCATGAAGATTTTATTTACCATTTAGCATTTCCATCATGTATTCTCGATTCCATCCAGCTTTTGCTCTCTTACCCTTAATCCCTGCTTTTGTTTTTGTATCAGCTTTTAGTAGATTCATGGTACATCTTTTCAAAACTGATAGATTTTGGGCACCATGGTCTTTACGGACTTTGCTTTTATCTTCCCCATAACAAACATCTAATTGCCAATGCACTTTGTGATGAGTCGACCTGTGGAACTTCCCCACAGGCCTCTCGTAGAACGGTACAGGAACCTCTCGATTCATACCGCTCCCAATTAAGCAAACGCTCCTATCATTCCTTTATTCCAGTGTACAAATAACTCTGGGGTTTCCTTTACTATCTTTTCTATAAAGATAGTCGTTCTTGTTTTATGACCTGCAAGTTTCTTGTATTTACGCATTCACCAAGCCATTAGTGTCTATTAAAATGTCTGCAGAATTGGTATAGAGCTGATGGAGAATATTTCCCATAGTATACTAGCCATCCTCTGATAACTGGATTATACATTTTGGCTATATCTCCAAGTTCTAAATCTGTTCTATTTCTTATATTCCATTGCCTAATGGTTGCTTTCATAGATTTTAGCGCCGCTTGGCTTACTGCTGGTGTAAAACTTATAAACATGCTATTTCGTTTACTGTTTTTGACCAGTCTTGGCCGAAAGGTATAGCCTAGAAAATCAAATTTGGTTTCCTTGTATTTTCCCTTGCGGCTTCCATCTTTACAGTAAATAATCTTTGTTTTATCTGGATGAAGCATCAAACTACATTCTTCAAATCGTTGCTTTAGATTTGTTAGAAGGTATTGAGCGTCTTGTTCTGTGTTACAATGTATTAATCCATCATCAGAATACCTACACTATAGCATGCTAGGATATTTCCTTGTCATCCAGGTGTCAAATACATAATGAAGAAATAGATTGGCAAGCACTGGACGAGACTGTCAATTATTCTGTGTAAACCATCTCAGTTATTTGTTAATCTTAGCCTTTCCCCATAAGCTATGGCTAGATAAGAAATAATTGTTTTCCATTCAAGTAAAGGCATTGTCCACTTTTTTGATACATCTCTGAATGCTAAAAAAAGCATTTTAAAGAGAGCATCATCATTAGGAAAAATTGCTCTATTTTTGGTGACTTTTCTAAACTGTCTATGAAGCGATTCTACTGCATTGGTAGTATAGATCATACGACGAATAGGTGCTGAAAACTCAAAAAAAGTCTTAATGTTATCCCAGTGGACTACCCATGGCTTTACTGCTAGAGGATATTTATTATCCCATTTTCCTCGAAGCTTTTCAAGTTTCTGCTCTGCTTATTCTACCGTATGTGCCCCATATATTCCTTTCAAATTAGCTGCAAATTCTTTAGCATATTTATTAGGAATATATTTTATTGAATTGCAAATCATATGAATTATACATAATTGAATTTTTACTTCAGGAAATATAGCTCTTATTGCCTCAGGAAGAGACTTTAAGCCATCAATACATGCAATGAGTATGTCTTTTACACCTCTATTTTGCAATTCTGTGCATACTTTTAGCCAAAATTTTGCTTCTTCCCCTTCGCCGATCCAAATCCCTAAAACATCTTTTTTTCCCTCATTATCTATTCCTAAGCATGTATAAGCTGCCTTACAGACAACTTTACCTTCTTCTTTAACTTTATAGTGAATAGCGTCAAAGAACACGATAAGATAGACAGATTGCAAGGGTCTAGCTTGCCAATCGGTGGCTACTTCGATAACTTTATCAGTTATATTGGAAACCATAGTAGCAGACATCTCAAAGCTATATAACTCTTGCACATGAGATTGTATATCTCGGGTAGTCATACCTTTAGCATACATGAAGATAATTTTATCATCGAACGAGCTAATATTCCTTTAGTGTTTTTTTATTGCTATAGGTTCAAAATCTGCTTTACGATCTCTAGGTACTTGTAAACTAATAGTACCGTGATTGCTTTTAACTGTTTTCTTGGCATGGCCATTGCGGCTATTGCCTGACTGTTGTCCTTTGGATGAATGCTTTTCATAACCCAGATGCTCATCCATTTCTTTTTGGAGCATTTGCTCCAACATGTTGCCAATTAGGCGCTGAACAAGGCCATTTTTCCCTGTCAGATCGTCAACGGTTTTACATTTAGCAAGCTCAGATTGTAGATCGAATTTTTCAGGAATTGACATATTGTCTGTCTCCATTTGTATAAATGATTAGCAGCTGCAAACTCCGCTTCGCTTCGTTCGCAGCTTGGTTTGCTTTTGAAAGTATAATAAAAATCTACTTTCCTTATTATTTATTTACACAGATTTTTTGACAGGCTCCTGGCTTAGTCGCTCAAAATTCTCCCAAACGTCTTTATTCAGGCTAAAAAAGCTTAATTTCTTCTTTAAGTTGCTTTAAAAATCTATTTTGAAGGCTACCTCCTACGCTAAAGCTCTTAAATTTTAGCCAATTTTCATTCTCACTAACAAGAATTCTTGGATTTCTACTTTTTTAGCTTACCCTTAAAAGGAAATTTACATTTTTCTTTTCTAAAACTGATGCAATGATGAAATTTTTTAGGGTAAATCAGGTCGAACTAATACTACTTCGTTAGGTTTAAGAGGTATCAAAAAATAACCTTTTAGATGAGTCATGAATAGCTTGGCAAAAAGGGCAAATGGTAATGCAAAATAAGCTGTTAATTAATCTTCTTATTTGAGGCAGAGTTATTGAGATTTTTTTTTATCTTTTGCTTGGTATTTCAGTAAGGTTAAGAAGCTATAAGCCATAAAACATAACCTCAGATGATGATGGAGCCCTAGCCATGACCGTTCCTCAAAGTGATCTAATCCTAACTCCTCTTTCATCTGCTGATAACCTTGCTCGATTTTCCATCTTTCATGAATCCATTCTACCATACATGAGCGGGAAGTATCTTTTGAGGCATTGGAAACATAGTATTTATATTGATCGTTTCCTAATTTTTCCATGATTAACCATCTTTCAACCCCTGGTCTATAAGATGCCTTGGTGATTGTTTCTTTAACACGTATAGCCATTACTTCACTATATTTCTTCGATTGAAGGGTAAGTTTTACCTTTTGCCACTTACCTCCTTGCAGGATCAATTTTTTTAACCATTTCTTGGCAGAAAGGGGCTTAAAGTTTCTATCGGCTACTTGAAGGAATAATTCACCTAGGATAGGAAAATGCTCTTTGCCTTTTTCACAATAATGTCATGCGACGATTGATTGACAATTGGCAATTTTCCTAAAGCTCCACAATACTGCCTGGCTACCCCTACCGAGAACTTTCCCTTTTTGGGTAAAGGAGTGTCGTCTAGGACCAATACTCCTTTTTTAACCCCCATTCCTTGAGCCATATGCTGTGCCAGTTGTTGTTGCATCGCTGCATGTCCTAAGGACTTTGATTGACAAATTGTTGAATGGCTTGTTCATTTCCTCCAGGAAGTCCATGGGTTCGATAGATTTTCTTTCTCCATCTAATATGAGTCCTGAAATGTATAATCTGCATCAATGAACTCTTTCTGATCTTCCTAAGTTGGCTTTGAAAACATTAATCCATTCATTAAGTTGTTCGCGAATGGAGTTTAATTGCTCTAGGTCCATTGCCCCCTCCTCAATTAACAAACCTTACCTACATTTACAAAGAGGTCATTTTTCTAGAAGTCATTTCACGATTGATGGCTCCCTCTAGCAAACTTCAAGTCTATCTTAAGCAAAATCGATTTTTGGGAACCCATGCCATCCCTCTTCATCATATTTACCGAGTTTTAGATTACCTTTCATCTTTTCAAAAAGAAATAGAAAATTTAATTTTTCTAAAGCATGTCGATCGCTTTGGAATGAGGGTAGATGTCATTTTTTATGATGTCACTACTCTTTATTTTGAAGGAGTTTTGCCGGATAGTTTAAGAGATTTTGGATTCAGTAAAGATGCTAAATTTGGAGAAGTGCAAGTTGTTGTAGGAATGTTGGTTGATCAAGAGGGGCGCCCCATAGCTTTAGGAATATTTCCTGGAAACACCTTTGAAAGTAAAACATTAGAAGAGGCGCTCAAAACCCTGCAAGAAAGATTCAAAATTCAGCACGTCATGATTGTTGCGGATAGAGGCATTAACTCAAAGTTAAATCTAAAAAGAATTAAGGATCGAGACTATGATTACCTTATGGGATGCAGATTAAAGAGCCTAAATAAAAGCTTGCAAAAACAAATATTAGATATTGAGAAATACCAAACGATTCATGAAAGCGATGGAAACATTTTGAAATATCGAGAAATCGAATTTGATAATATTGTCGAATATGTAGAAGACAATAACAAGAAGCAACAGATTTTGAAGGAAAGAATTATATGCACATGGAGCTTAAAGAGAGCAGAAAAAGATCGAAAAGATAGAGAGCGATTAATTCACAAAGCTATGGAGAGGTTAGATCAGAGTACAGCTTCTTTAGAATCGAAAAAAGGCGCTAACAGATATCTAAAAAATGAAAAAAAACAAGCATCCTCCCTAGGATTAGATCTCGAAAAAATTAATGAAGATAAGCAATGGGATGGATTTTATGGAATTCAGGTTTCAAAGCAGAGTATGAAAAAAGAAGAGATCCTTTCTAGTTATCATCGGCTATGGAAAATGGAAGAGTCTTTCCGCGTCATGAAACATTCTTTGGAAATTAGGCCCATCTACTTATCCAGCCCAGAAAGAATCATAGGACATATCGTGCTTTGTTTCCTTGCCTTTGTTATGTATCGTAATTTAGAGATCGCCCTAATTAGAAAAGGAACAGATCATACTGTTGAAAAAATAAGGGAGGCTATTGGCGAATTAGAAGCTTCTCTATTAGAAGTAAATGGGAAGTCTATCTTGCTAAGAACACCAGCAAAAGGATTATCTAAAGAAATTCTTCAAACCTTAAAGCTTAAACATCCAGGGGAAATGGTAATGAATGAGCGTTAGTTCGATGTAGTGTAGTGGCAATATTGCCATCTTTCGAAAAAATAAGCATTGATAATCAACGTCTTAAGTCAAACAAGTGTCAAAGTCAGGATAAACTAAGTCTAGAAGATATGTTGTTGATGGCATTGGAATATATGCGCGAATATAGGACCTATTTTCATATTAGCCAAAGCTATGGAGTTAGTGAAACCTCGGCTTATAAAGCGGTGAAATGGATTGAAGATACCTTAATCAAGCATCCAGATTTTGCTTTACCAGGTTACCAGGACGTAAAGAACTGTTGAAAAGTGATGCGGAATATGAGGTTATTTTAATTGATGCTACAGAAACGCCTATTGAGCGCCCTAAAAAAAACAAAAGCGCTATTATTCAGGGAAAAAGAAAAAACAAACCCTAAAGACGCAGCTTGTAGTCGATAAAAAAAGCAAGAAAGTGATTTGCACTTCCTATGGTAATGGCAAAAAGCATGATTTTAGACCATTTAAAGAATCCCAAGTTAAAATCCATCCAAAAATAAAAGTGTTAACTGATTCAGGTTATCAAGGATTAAAAAAGCTACCTATTCACACACAGATGCCTAAGAAAAAAAGTAAGAAGAATCCTTTAACTAAAGAAGATAAAAAAGCAAACCAAAGTTTATCAAGAGAAAGAGTTGCTAATGAAAATGTAATTGGTCTTCTCAAACGATTTAAAATCATAGCCGATCGGTATAGAAATAGACGTAAAAGATTTGCGCTTCGCTTCAACTTAATTGCAGCAATCTATAACTGGGAATTAAATGAGTGAATTTCGAAAGAGGTCTATTATATCAACACTGTTATTAAACTTTTGTGTGAAAAAGAAGAATGCAAGCGATCACGGGGGTTATCAATCAGGATGTTCCGGTAAAAATTATTTGATAAATATCTTGCCTAGCAATCCTCTCAAATAATCTGTTCTAGACAGCACCTAACCTGACCAACCTGGATTACCTGGCAGATACTATTTCTGCCAGGTAATCCAGGTTGGTCAGGTTAGGTGCTGTCTAAGGCATCTCATGCTATTACTACAAAAACATGACTAGTTGAGGCTAGTTTTTTTAAAAATTTATTTGTTTATAGCTTAAGCATGAGAGTCTCTACATTTATAAAATTAAAGGAGCATCATTTCTAAACGCTTCTTGGATTTTTAATGCTTGTATTAATTTTTCTGCTTCATGCAAGCTTTTAGGAGGGATCCTAGTTAATCCATTCCCTTCTACTTTATTAAATAATTGAATTGATTCTGTAATAGCTTCTAAGGCTTGTTGAGAAAGGCCTTTTTCCAAATAAAGCCTAGCTAAGTAGTATTTGGACTTAGCGCCAATCACAATATCGGTTTCTGATAATTGGGAAGCTTTTTCAAAATATTCTTGTGCTTTTTTAAGATCCATAAACGGACAATCTTTATCTAAGTACAATTCTCCTAACATCAGGCAAATTTCTCCACTTCTTACATATTGCTGCATCATCTGGATAGTTCCTTGAAAAGGCACACCCTTTTCAATTCCTCCTATTTCGAGTCTCTCTCTCGCTTTAATATAATATTCCTCTTTTTTTTCTTTATTCGATTCTTGCTGCGCTAATTTTAGATAGACTCTGCTTAATTGAATATTACAATATCTTTCATTAAATAGATCACGCTGCCCTGCAGGCATGCAAGGATTCTGTTTAAAGAGATTGAGATATAATTTTTCCGCTTGTAATAAATCATCCTTATCCCCCTCTAAGAGAGCCCAACCTTTGCCTTGACGTTGAAAAACTATAAAGTCAAAAGGATTGGGATTCTCATACACATCCCGTCGAGCTGCTATTATTTCCTGAATGTCAATAGCTTCTTGAAAATATTTCTTTGCTTGGTCTAGCCTTTGCGTATGAAAATAGACTTTTCCTAGATAATGAAGAGCCTGAGCACATAGGGCTGGAAGTTCTTTATGCGCTTTCAAATTATTACAAATTTGCTCAGCAGTTGTGCGATTTATTTGAACTTTCACAAGCTCTAAGCTTTTCTTAAAGGCTTGGCGTGCTTCGAAAAAATTATTGGATTGTAAATAATAATTACCTAACACATTATAAAGATGAACAAAACACGGCTTTAACTCTTCCTTCAAGTCATATTTTTCTGCATGTTTTAAAAGAGTCTCTAGCTGATTTTCAATAGCTTTGGTTTTATTTAATCCATCAGAAAAACGCATATCTAATTTAAAATTATTTTTAAGAAAAATAAGAAGCTCTTTTAAGGTTTCTGAAGGTTTTATTCCTTGTCTTTCCGCTTTTTCAATTAGCAACTCTTGTAGGGAGGAATGAATTTCCCATCCATTTTTTCCATCTATTGAAATCAAAGAATAGCTTTCTAATAAATCTAATATTGGATTAAACAAACTAGAGTTACTCGCATGATTTTCAAACCATAATTCTAAGAGGGATCTCTCAATAAAGAAAGGATTTAGAAAAGGTAGGATCGATAAAAGGACAGTGCTTTCACTTTGTTTTTTCTCGCATTCTTCTATGTTCAAAGAATGTACGGCTTTTATAATCTGAGTTGCCTCGATAGAACGCAAAGAAGCCCTCTGAGAGATTCCTCTAATCGCTTTTAGCCTTTTTATATAAGATTCTATTAATGTATCAAAAGAATTATCTTGCTGAGCATCCTTTAAATAAATAGCCGCTTGCTTAATAGCTAAAGGTAAGTAAAAAAGTTGGTCAACTAGTTCGCGTTTTGAGTTATTTGCTTTCTTAAGAGCCCAATGGTCATTACCAAGATTAAAATTAAGAATCTCCACAGCTTCTTGCATATTAATTGGGTTGTTTTGCAGATCAAAAAGTTTGACCCCCTCTAACTTTTCCTCAGTAACGAGTAAAATCCCCCCCTTTTTATTATTTGGAAAAAACTTTTGCAACCTTTCGTAACTTTTAGCATTAACATTGTCTATTACAAAAAGCCAATCAGGCCTTCTTTTAAGTCTATGATTGATTTGCTCGATGATGGCTTCTTCTTGTGCTGCAAGAGGTACATGAATTCCTAAGTCCTCAGCAAGTTTTCTATATGCATGCAAAAATGTTTCTTCGTTTTTCATATCAGCAAAGAAAAGAGTTCTTAACTTATCAGGTTGCCTCCTCATTTCCTGTTCATAATGTATTGCATATTGTTTGGCTAAAGTTGTTCTGCCAGAACCAGCTATTCCTATAATCGCTACTTTTTGGATATTAGATTCTACTTCTTTAAAAGAGTCTTTTAACTTAATCAAGTTGTGGGTTGGAATCCAAGATTCCTGCTGAGATAAAATTTCGTCTGAAAGGACCACATGTTCTTCTTTAGATATTTCTTTTATATATTCTTTAATTAGAGAGCGCAAGATTAATAATGCTAAAACACTACCAGACGCTCCTAATAACAGCCAATCCTTCTCAAAAGGAGCCATATTTATTAAGCGTTCCTGGCTTTTGTTAACAAATTCTTGCCAAGTTTTACTTCCGTCTTTCGCCCCCGTATGCATTTTTCTTAAACCTCTCAACACCTTGGAAGGGCTTTGCTGGAATTTGCTAGCTATATTTTGACTATAAACGTGTTTGCTTTTGGGCCAGCAAGAATGAAGACGTTGGTTTTGGGATATCCCCAAAACGGTTATCCGATATTTTTTATGAGAGACAAATATTGAGGTAGATGAATGATGTTTATAAAACTCCTGGAATAGAGTGGGGGTAGATTTAGAACAGAGAAAAAAAGAAGAAAGCCCTTGAGGCGCTGCATGAAAAGAAGAAGTGTTTCCAAATTTAGAATAAAGGCCTCTGCTTAGAGGAGAAGATAATTTTGAAGAGGAAATTGACATATTATTCACCTTAATTTATGTTAAGACGTAGTTAAAAAAATGAAAAAGCCAATATTCAGGTTTTAATGGCTTAATTTACTTATATTTTAAGTTGTTTTTCCTAAATATTCGCCAATCCAACATTATAAGTCAAAAATATATCAAAATATTTTCTTTCAAAAAATGTTTTGAATAAGGAAAAGCCTTTTTATTAATAATAATTGTCAGTCTATCTCACTAATTGATCCATTCAAAAACCTATTAAACTAAACGAAAAAGGTAACTATTCAGAACTCTCGTTTGTTTAGAAAATTTTGGAACTTGAAAATACCTTTCCTCTTAATAAAAAGTTTAATATCATGATAGGCATGACTAACAAGCCAGAAAAACCAACTGCAATTCGATCGGATGTATTCACATCGCTTCCTCAAGAAGTTCAAGCTTATATTCAGCTTCTTGAGAAACGGGTTGTTGTGCTGATGCATCAAGTTGAAGAGCTTGTAGCAAAAGTTGGAGAACTTGAGGTTCGCTTAACTAAAGATAGATCTAATAATCATAAGCCTCTCATCAGTGACGGCTTAGGAAAAAAGCCAAAAACTAGCAGTCTGCGAGGTAAACCTGATAGAAAACCAGGTGGCCAACCAGGACATATCGGTCGAACATTAGAACAAGTTTTAAATCCTAATTACATTGAAGTTCAAAAGGCTCATGATTTGTGAAAAGTGTCAGAGCAATTTATCTAAAGTAAAGACAAGTGGCTTTGAAAAACGACATGTGTTTGATCTACCAGAACTTGTCGTGGAAGTAACCGAGCATCAAATAGAGATCAAACGGTGCCCTTGCTGCAATTACCGTGCTAAAAATAAATTTCCAGAAAATGTTAAAGTGCCCACACAATATGAGGAAGGTATACTTTCCTTAACTGCCTATTTCGAGCATCAGCATTTAATTCCTATGGAAAGAAGTGCTCAAATTTTTGAAGACCTCTATGGCCTTTCGCTGTCAGCAGGAACATGCCAAAATACAGATAAAAAACTTTATAAAAATCTGGAAACTTTTGAATTAAACCTTAAACCCCATCTGCTTGCTTGTAAGGTTTTGAACTTTGATGAGACTGACATGCGTTGTGAAAAGAAATTACGCTGGATTCATGTGACCTCGTCTGCTTGCGCAACTTTTTATGAGATGCATCATAAAAGAGGACAGCAGGCTTTGAATGATTTTGCTATTCTTTCTAATTTTACAGGCAGTGCTATCCATGATCACTGGTCGCCTTACTTTACCTACCAGCAGGCCCAATATGCGCTGTGTAATGCCCACCATTTAAGAAAGCTTAAATATGTATTCGAGCAAGAAAAAGGAGCATGGGCGCAAAAGAGGGCCTTTCTTCTTTTAAAAGCCAATAAAATGGCTAAGCAAACAAGAGATGAAGGTAAAGAAAAAATGGCGCTGCAAGATATTCAAATCATTCAGCAAGAGTATGCCAGGATTATTCTAGAAAAAGTAAGTTACTATCAAGGCGTTTTAATGGCTGATGAGCAAGAAACCAAGCTACACTTCTCTAAAGAAAAAGTCGGTCAAGCAGGTTGCAATCTTTTGAGAAGACTACTACATAAGACGCATAACGTCTTAGCTTTTATACATGACTTGAAAGTGCCTTTTACTAATAACCAAGCCGAACAAGATCTAAGAATGCTGAAAGTTAAACAGAAAATCTCGGGATGCTTCCGCTCATTTGAAGAAGGGACCATTTTTTGTCGCATACGCAGTTATATCTCAACGGCAAGAAAACAAGGCTGGAGCATTTTAGAACCGTGATTTCTCACCACATTTCAGAATAATAGAATTTTTGATAAGGAGGCTCTAAGCATCTCAGGATAATTCTATGGCGTTCTTTCAAATTGGTAAATTGCAATTTTCTATGGTCAATAAAGAACATATGTAAGCCTAGGAAACAGAAAAACACCCAGCGTGTGGTTGGCTTTTGCGTAGGTTTCTTAAGCTGATTTAAGAAGTTCTCATCATTTTCTCGCAATTTTTCTCGAATTTTATATTCAAGGACAGAATGGAGTAGAAGGCATAGAGTCGTTACCATTAAAAGCGCTTCTATTCTTTCTGGCTTTTTTAGAAAGAAAGAAAGAAAGAAAGAAAGAAAGAAAGAAAGAAGAGACTAGGAAATCGGGGCTTTTCAAGAATCTAAATCCTCTTTCTACACTTTGCTGTGCCTTATATGTTTTCAATAACTCTTGAGCAAGAAAAGCGGTTACATCCATGTCATTGTTGCTAAGATGAAAAATCCTTTGCTCCTCTCTAACTCTGCCTTGTTAAGCAAAGAGCAGGCTACTGTACCTTCTAGACGATAGCTAAGTATAGAAGGTGCTTGCCCAGATTTTGGTCGACCAGATGTAGTCCCGACTTTAACAGTTGTTTTTTAAGTAGTTATGCCTAAGCGGCTTAAGTCTTAAAATTCAGACACAACAGTTGGTTGTTTGAAAAGATTTTAAACGATCAAGGGAAATCCCCAAAGTTTTAAAAATACAGATGGCATCCTCAGAAAGTGCTGAACGTATCACATTCTTTTTATTTGAATCCTGCTCTTCAAAATGCATGGTATGCACACTTGACAGAGCATAATTGATTCTATCAGGCGTTAATGGCGTTCCATTTCTTTTCAAGAGCAATTCTAGAAGCCTTTCAAGAAATAAATTCATAAAACATAATAATATATGGGTTTTTATTTGATGGGGTGACCAGTGAAAAATTGGACGCGTTTTAAGTGTGCATTTGGCAATTCGAAAAGCTTCTTCTACCTGCCAAAGGTCTTTGTACCTAGCCAAAGCCTCTCGTACGCCAAGTTGAGAGCTGTTTGATACCGCAATACCGTGAAAACCATCCCATTTAGCATCTTCTGCTATTGCCGTCTCATCAATTGTTAAGAGTGAGCCTTTTTTAATATTTGTGTACTTCTTATAAGCTCCATTGTTAATCACTTTTTAATAGAAGTCTCATCCGATGAATTACAAAGCTTCTTTTTGAATTTTTCAATTACACGCTCTCGGTCTTCTTTATCTTTCCTAGCTCTGTTAGGACTGTAAGTAGCAGTAAGCAAAGTGTCTTTATATTGAGGATGTTCCATAGTACGAAAAAGAACTTTTTCTTTTTCTATGATAGCTTCTTGATGGGATAATGGCGAATAAGTCGAAAGATCATTAATTTTTAATTTTTTAGACATAGATTTAAGTTTAGTGGCAATGACAAAATGAAATTCTGCATTCTGAAGTGCTTCTATATTTTGCTTGCTGGCTAGGACGCGATCACATACAACCGTGACGTTTTTAATCGAAAAGCTGTTTCTTAACTTTTCTAAAACAGGAATCAGTGTTTTTGTTTCGGCTAGATTTCCTTTAAACACTTCATAAGCAATGGGCAACCCGCGTACATCTACCACTAAAGCCAGAACGATCTGAACCATATAATATTTTTGATCTTTGCTAAAACCAAAATCTTTGATCTCATCTTGCACCACACTTTCAAAGTAAAGGGTGGTGACATCAAAAAAGAAACAATCTACAAGCTTTTCAGAAAATTTACATGCGGTGCTAAAAACGCCTCTTTTTGAATTTCAGCCTCCAGCGATTCTATCGCATCCATCGTTCGATAGATATGCTGCAAGTCAATTCCTTGAAATCCATGCTCTTCTTGCCGTTTATAGGTGCACATTTTACTACTAGGACAATCAAAACGCTGAACAAGAATCAATTTTACTATTTCTTCTAAAGCAAAGGCGCTTTTTCCTTGAGAACGTATCTTCAATCCACTTCACCGCTTTATAAGCTGAGCTTTTATTAACTCCCTAGCATTGGCTAATATGAAAATAGATCTTAGTACTACAGTGGTAAATGTAAACATAGCTTTCTTTGCCTTTGATAATGGTAGTAACAAGCACTCGCTTGATGCTTACGACGCCAATTAGACCATTCTAACCAATAGCTCCAGCATTGCTTGATAGAGGTATGTGCATATATCACTAAACGCCTAGCTTCTTGTAAGGTATATCTAATTAAATTAAATTCCGTACTTTTAGAAACTTCTTCATATGAAGCCGACGAGCTTTTTTTTTCTTCTCCAGTAGATTGAAAGCATCGCGCAAGCCCGAAAGGAAAGTTAAAGCTAATAAACAAAGCGTCATGTGTCGATACCAGCCTGTGTAGCTTCTCACCTCATAGTGGTCAAGTCCAATTTCTCCTTTAGAAGCTTCAAAGCATTCCTCGATCGTCCAACGACTTCCTGCAGCTTTGACTATATCTTGTAAAGTAACATTATTAGGACAACAAACTATATAATAAGCTACATCGCGAGGGTCTTTCATGTTACGTCTTAATAAAAGCCAACGTGTCCACCCTTCAGGGCTATCTGAATTGGCTTCTAGACGATACCAATGATAATAGCGTTCGCCTTTCGCTCCTTTTCCTGCCGATAAACTCTACCAATCTTTTGGCTTAATTTCTGCAAGAAAGTGGCTGGCTGGACTTCGATCAAAATCTACGCTCACATGGTAATTAGAGGGTACAGCTAATATATAAGGGCAGCATTCTTTCTCTAGATAAGCTCTTAAGGGATAAACTCCATATACCTCGTCTCCCACTACCCAAGAAGGCCTGATCCCATGGCCGAAAGCTCGCTGTAGCATCAACATGGCTAATTGTATTTTCGTTTTGAATTTAACTTCTTTAGATATACCCGCTCTTGCTCTACGTTCTTCATCTAAAAACCATTCTTCGGGGATATATAGCTCTCGATCAATTAGTACGTGGCCTTGGTTAGTTGCATAGGAAAGGAAAACCCCTACTTGGCAATTTTCAATTCTTCCTGCTGTTCCACTATATTGTCTTGCCACTCCTGCTGAATGCTTACCTTTCTTTAAAAATCCCGTCTCATCTATAGCTAGTATACCGCCTTCTTTATCTTTCAACACTTCCATTTGCAACCTATCTCTGATTGCATCTGCTTGCCATACACCACGGCGTAGTAGATGTTGAAAAGCATACGGGGTTTGTAAGCCGGCCTCTTCTGCCAATTGCCAGGTATTTTTACGTTCTGCTTTGCTCATTAACCCTTAATGTTATTGCAAAGCTACTTGTCTAGCTTCTTCTCGACTAAAAAAAGGCCTTAAAAATAAGGCTAGCTCTTCTTTTTTTTGTTTTATAGTTTGGTTTATTGCTTTCAATTCCATCCCTCACCTCCCTACTTAACAAATAAAATAGCATACTATATTTTTTATTACCACTGTAGTATTAGAGGATATCTTAAAACCCCTCCTTTAACTTATCAATTCGCCTTAACATCAGTCTAATCATCGATAGATAAATCCAATTCTCACTCGTAGTTGTTAGGTACTCATACTCTTTAGAAGTTCTTCGATTACGCCCAATCCATGCAAAAGTCCTTTCCACAATCCACCTCTTGGGCAGGACTTTAAAGCTTAAATTAATGGTTTTTAAAAACTCTTCTATTTTATCCTCTTGCACCCAGTATCTACGAGGAGGCCTTTTAACGATCTCAAAGTCAATGTTATACTGATCTTGGCAGGTTTGCTTTAATAAAGTGCCTTGATAGCCCATATCCGCCCAAACCTTAGTGATGGTTGAAAATAGGCTTTTGCATTTGTCTAACAGCTTAATTAAGGCCGTTCGATCGTTTTCGTTAGCAGCTCCTACATAGCATGTTAATAAAAAGCCTTGCGTATCCACTACAATGTGCCTTTTACGCCCCTTAACCTTTTTAGCTCCATCATAACCTGTGATCCCCCCCCTTTCTACTGTTTTAACTGACTGGCTATCGACGATGGCAGCGCTGGAATTAAGGTCCCTCCCCATTATAACTCTTAATTTTTTCCTTAAATGATGATTAATTTTCTCAAACAAATGTGCGTCTTTCCACTTTTTAAAGTAAGTGTAAACTGTTTTCTAATGAGGAAAGTCTTTGGGTAGATAATGCCACTGGCAACCGGTTCTTAAGACATAAAAAATAGCTTCCAATAGTTCTCTTTTTGTATGTTTAAAGGGCCTGCCTCCTTTGCTGTAATCTACTTCAAAGTAAATTTTAATGGCTTCCCATTCACGATCTGATAAATGACTAGGGTATGTATTGCTCATCTTTACCTCCCTTTTCTCTCAAAAATTATCTTAAATAAGTTGTTTTGTATCAACCTATTAGATCTTTGATAAAGTAGATGGATAAGGCAAAATAGGGGGTTTTAAGATATCCTCTTATATTTGCGCATATATTCCAACGCCATCAATAGCATATCTTCGAGACCTAGTTTATATTTACGCCCACCTTTAATCTTCTTGGCCTGATCGGCTTGCTGTGAAATTGGCACCATCTTATCAAAGGTACTATGCTTTACCCCTGTCAACCTGCTAAAGCGTTAATCATCTAATTTCACTATCTTATCAAATTTCATGGGGACCCCTTTAAATATTGAGTCACCATTTTAGTAAAATTAACATTTTATTCCAGTTTCGAAAAAGATCTATTTTTATCACAAATGTCAGCTTAAATCCTATCTATTGAAGACATTTTTTAGCAAACGCTAACCATGTAGCTCGTAATAAGCAACGTATACCTTTTTAATATACACCATCTTTTATACTCCATGACTGCTTAACTCCCGGCTTTGACAGTTGCATACATTCGAAACACTTAAGCCTCTAACAATCAAAAGCTTTTAACTTATAATGTTGTGCATAAAAATACTATTGAAATTCTAGTTAAAAGCTGATATAAAGTAGTGCATGTATGTAAGAATGAAGACATCTAAAAAAGCAAAATATCCCACTTTGCAAATTGTTGAAGGTGTAAGGGAGGGCAAAAAGGTAAAGCAACGCACGATTGCCCATTTAGGAGTGATCAAAAACCAGCAAGACTTACAACGACTTAAGAACCTAGCGGACAAGCTTATTCAGCGATTAGAAAAAGAAGGCCTTGAAATTGATCCTAAAGTAGAAGTTAAAGAATTAAAACATAAAAAAACTATATATGATGGTTTTGGGTTAGTTCTAGATCGACTGATGGACCTAACAGGCTTTAATAAGATCATCCAATCAGCTGAGCGAAAGCAACATTTTAGCCTAGAGGAAAGCATTAAGCTCATGCTGGTGCAAAGATTTGATTTACCCAGCAGTAAGCGAAGAACTTATGAACGCCAAGAAGAGCATGGTTTTCAAGGCATTGATTTACAGCATCTTTATCGCTCGATGGATGCTATCGCCTCTTTGGATGAAGCTATTCAAAAACAGGCTTTTGAAACAGCTTGTAATATTTCAGGCTTAGTAGACTGCTTTTTCTTTGACGTAACCACTCTTTACTTTGAGAGCGTACAACAAGATGACATCAGGGATTTTGGGTTTAGTAAAGATCAAAAATATCATATGGTGCAGATAGTGTTTGCTTTAGTAGTTAATGCCCATGGAATACCAGTTGCCTATGAAATTTTTAAAGGAAACCTAGCAGAAACCAAAACCATGCTTCCCGTTTTAAATAAGCTAAGAGAACGGTTTTCCATCAATCATGTCACGGTGGTTTGTGATCGTGGCTTGGCAAGTAAGCTTAACATAGAAGCACTTCAGAATGCTAACTTTCATTTTGTAATAGCCACCAAATTGCGCTCGATGCCCAAGAAATTAAAAGTGAACGACCTATCGAATTATGTAGCTTTACCTAATCAAGCAAATATTGCAGAAGAAGATAGAGTTCTTTTCCACACGTTACCTCACCCTCAATATGCAGATACCCTGCTAATCGTCACTTATAGCCCTAGGCGGGCTAAAAAAGATAAAGAAGATAGAGAGCGGTTAATTGAAAAATTAAAAAGAAAGCTTTCTAATTCCTCCGACAAAGGCTCTATAAAAAAGCTAATCAATAATGCAGGGTATAAAAAATATGCGAATATACAAGCAGACGCTTTGTTTATGTTAAATGAGCAAGCAATCGAGGAAGATGCTAAATGGGATGGCTTTCATGGCATTGCCGTGTCCAATAGCGCAGAAATCAGTGTAGAGCAAGCTTTAGCTCGTTACCAGGATCTGTGGCACGTAGAAGAAGCATTCCGAGTGGCTAAATCTACGCTTAAAACCCGCCCTATTTTTCATTGGGCTCCTCGTCGAATAAAAGCCCATCTATTGTTATGCTTTATAAATTTATTTCTCGAAAGATTTTTAGAGCTACTGCTTCGCCAAAATAATTTCTATCTTACTCCCGATCGCATTAGGCATGCATTAGCTCAGGTGCACACAACCATTTTTGAGGATATATCCACAAAAAGAGAAGGTGCCATGCAATCGCTTCTTTGCCAAGATGCTCAAGCAATTTTCCAGGTGCTGGGAATACCTACCCAAAGAAATACTACCTTTCAATCTCAATGTTGTGCCTGAATTTTTTGATGTAAGTCTTTAAAAATTATCTAGTTATAAAATAACTGTCAAAGTTGAGAATAAGCAACGTATAACTTTTCTATATACACAATCTTTTATACCCCATGACTGCTTAACTTGGAAAAAGGATTAGTTATTCAAATAGAAGAATGAGTGAAATAATCAATCAATTCACGATTAAGAATTTTATTTTTTAGCCAAGCTATTTCTTCATTCTCTAGCAATTCTAGCCGCCGTTGCTCTTCTCTCAAAAGCTCTTTTTTTTGCTTTTTGCGTTGTTCATATTCTTCCATTATCATTTCTAATGAAGGGTTATTTCTAAACAATTCAAGGCTGCATTCCTTTTCAAATGCTTTTAAAGCTGAATTATCTACTTCATCCAAACGTGTTAAGTAGCGCCTTAGATCTAACGTTGTTATTTCTCCAGTAGGAATTTTTAGGAAATATTTTTCAACAATCTTGATATTTGAAAGAAGAGGTAAAATTTTAGCATCTATTCCTGTACACTTAGAGACATTAAATTTCTTATTAGGATTAAAAGTTTTAGCAATTTTACAATAATTAGATAATTCATCTAAAAATTTTCTTGTTTTTTTAGGAAAATGCATTAGATGAAGTTTATAAGGGTCATAAGATTTAACTTTATAATGAAATCTATGTTGATGAAAATAGGCATCCGAAAATGACATTTGATCCGGTTCATATTGATTGCTGGCTTTTGCAAATTTTAAAAAACCAGCATACTCATTTTTATCATAGTTTAATAAGTAATCAAAAGCTAAATTCACTAAACTGGCAAATTCTTGAGCAGATAGGCTTTTAGGGAGGGCTTTCTCAAAAGTTTCTCTAATATGGCTTCCTATGCCTCTATCCTCCTGCGCTTTACGATTCAACAGAGGCCAATCTACAACTTTTTTCATGGCTTTAGGAAGGCCTGTATGAGTATCAAATACTTGGGTAATTTTTTCAATACTATGAGCGTCTAAAATATATTTTTTTTGGGCTAGCAAGCCGTGATAATCTTCCAGATTAGGATAAATGCGATAAATAGTTCCAACATGGCGATTACATATATTAACAGGGTTAGGAGCAGATAAATAAGAAGTAATATCTAAATATTTCAGATTTAATTTTTCTTCTTTAATGCGAGGTTGTAATTTTTTAATCATGTTTTTTATGCCCGGACTATCGAAAGTGATTGTCGGACAGTATGTTCCTTCTTGAGCAAAATGAAAAGCCGTAAGCTTTGCTAACCATGCTCCTAGTGAATGGCCAGTAAGGGATAAATGGTATTTTCTTTCATCTGCTTCTTTTTGCATTTGAGAGGCAAATTCTAAAGCATAGCTAGGATGTTCTACAACCTCGTTTCTAACAATTGCTTGCACGTTTGTATGCCACGCTTTTAGATCTGTAGGACGAGTGCCTCTATGTGCTACGATCATATGGCGATGTTGATCGTTGATAAAAGCTGCCCCATAATAACCGCAGTTAAGCATTTGTTTTTCTCTCAAAAGTCGCCAATGTGATAGAGATGAAGGCAATCGACTAGGGGTTTTCTGATAAACCTGTTGACTTAAGACTGCATGTACATAATCACTAGGACGATCAGGAAAATTTTTAAATAAATTCTTTCTATCATTTTCAAGATGCTGGGTGAAAGAATTACTTGAAGAATAATAACGTATGTTTTTACTTTTTATTATCGAAGAGGCTGGAAAATTTAATGATAAATTACTTCTAATCAAATTACCACCAATCAAAGAAAATGAAATTTTTTTATTCATGTCTTGCAATAAGAAAGGGGAATTTAGGAAAATTTTTTTAGAAAAGTGGGAGGTGTGTAAAGAAGGAGAAGAGATAGCTTGCATAAATGTCCCGGTAGATGATTAAAAAACTATAGCTATACCAAGAAGAAAAAAAAGATGTCAATACAATTTTTAACCTGACTTATCCGGTATGGATTGTAAATTGTTGAGTCAAGAGATTAGAAAAGATCAAGCCCTTAATGATATCTATAACGATGAAATGAATGGAATAAAATTGTAGTTATCATGCTTCGGTCTACTTGATAAAAAGAGGATGTAAAAAAAGAAATTATTAAATTAGGATAGTTGATTATCTTCATCCCGCTAAAAATAAGATGAGAAACCCTTGTGGATTAGTAGAAAGCTTATCTTAGCGAACGTCTCATTATAACTACTAGTTAGCACCCATAAGAGTTGATTTTTAAAAAATTAAAGCTAAGTTAGCCAAATGCATTATTTCTCTATAGATTTCCTCTAAATATAGCGATAGAAGCAAATTTGCCCCCATGACTTATTTAAAAATGCTTTTTATTTTATCCAAAAAGGAGTTGCTTTTAGGTAAATTGGCAGGACCTTGCAAGGTAGAAAACTCTTTTAGCAATTTTATTTGCTTTTCGGAAAGCTGTGTAGGTGTTTCCACAAATATTTTAACTAGCAAATCCCCTTTTCCTTGTCCATGCACACCAGGAAAGCCTTCATTCCTTAGTCGGAATACCTTCCCATTTTGAGTGCCTTCTGGGATGGTAATACGGCAAGTATGGCCATAGAGACCGGGAACGTCTTTTTTGCACCCTAAAGCAGCTTCTGTAAAGCTAATCGGCAGATCTAGCAAAACATCATTCCCTTCACGTTCAAAAATTTCATGCGGCTCGACGTTAATAAAGACATAAAGATCTCCTGCTGGCCCACCACCATGCCCCGCATCTCCATAACCGCTCATCTTAAGGCGCATGCCACTATCCACACCTGCTGGTATATGAATTTTAACATGCTGCTTTTCTTTAATTAAACCCTCTCCTCGACAATCTTTACAGGGCTCAGTAATAATTTCCCCTTCTCCATGACATTGAGGACAAGCCATAGACATGCTAAAAAAGCCTTTCTGCTCATATACTTGTCCGGCGCCATGGCAACGCGGGCACTTTTTCTTGCCCTTAGACGAGGGGGTGCCTTTACCATGGCAAGTCTTACAAGTCACATAGTTATTGATGGCCAATTCCTTATCAACACCCTTAGCTGCTTCTAGAAAGGATATAGTAATATTGGCACGTTTGCTAGCTCCTTGGCGGCGCATTTGAGCTGAGCCTCCCACAAAGTCATTTCCACCAAAATAACTTTCAAATATAGACTCCCCACCCATTCCACCAAAAGCACCCATAAAAGTACGTAAAGCTTCATCGACTGAAGAGAATCCTGAAAATCCTCCTCCAGCAGCTCCTGCCGTTGCTCCTAAGCCTTCTTTACCATACCGATCGTAAGTTTGGCGTTTTTTATCATTGCTCAATACTTCATAGGCTTCTGAAATTTCTTTAAAGCGTTTTTCAGCTTCAGCATTGCCGGGATTTTTGTCAGGATGGTATTTGATGGCTTTTTTTCGATAAGCCTTTTTAATTTCGTCTGCTGTGGCAGTTCGTGGAATTTCCAATGTTTCGTAATAGTCAGCCATAATGCTCACATAGATGTCTTGAGAGTGTATGTCTTTTAACTGAAAAAACATAGCACTCGGTGGAATTCAAAAAATTTAGCCTAAAGGGTAGAGGTATTTATTGTAATAATAAATGTGAACACCCTTTGGGAACTTATATTAAATCATCAGCTTGTTACTTAAACAAGCCTATCTGGTTCTAGCGCTGTCTTTTGTATTTTAAAGCAGCCTTGGATTTTGCACGCTTTTTAACCGATGGTTTAGCATAAAAGCGATGGGCTTTAACAGATTTCATTACACCTTCTTTATCTAATCTTTTTTTCAAGGCGCGAAGGGCTTTATCGATGGGTTCGCCAATACGGACTTTTACTAATGACATTTCGCTAAATTCCTAATTTTATAAGTTTAGTAATCACGGCAACAATTTTGCCAGTTTTCTAATGATAGAAGCATCATACACAATCGATGGGTAATTTATCAATACTGAATACTCTTTTGCAATTCTTTCTCTATTTCCGCTTGGGTTTTACGCAAATATAAAATCTCGAGAGGCTCTCTTTGCATGATCTCTCCCCTTCTCCATTTATCTTCCGATAAACGGCTTAAATAAAGCGCATCAGGGCCTTTTTCTTCCCATATCCACTGCTGGTTAGGATAGATATTTTCTATCTTTTGTTTCAGTATGCGACTATTAGGGGTAAGTAAATAGTTTACGTTTTGTAGATATGCACCTACTTCGCTTAAGGGAAGAAGTTGTACTTTTCCCTCCTGCTTATAAGCTCCTCGGCTAGCTTGGCCTTTTAGTACGTACACTCCCCCTATCTTTGCATCAAAAAGTACAGCATACGAACCCTCTTGAGAGGGGAGAAATCCTTCCAAACTACAAAAAGTAACCAATGGCTTTCTTAGGGAAAAAGCGACTGCTTTAGCAACCACCACCCCTACCCTTATACCCGTATAAGAACCCGGACCAATTCCTACTGCTACATAGCTTAAGTCTGCCGCTTTTCTTCCTAAATGTTGCAAGCCCCGTTCAATTTCGGGCAAAAGGGATTGAGAGGTATTAAATCCAAAGGGAAAATTGCCTTGAAAAATTACTTCTATCCCATCAAAGAAGGCTGCGCAACCGCGCTCACTACTGGTATCAATTACTAATGAAAACATTCTCTTAAGTCAATCCTATGGGGAAGGGTGAGTTTTTCTAAGGTACGTATAAAAAAGCTGTCGGTCATTCCAGAAATATAATCAACCACCATTTGCACTAAAGAAGTAGAATTTTTGTAATCTTCATTTTTATTAAAGGTATAATTTTTCCACAGATAACTTTCTTCGTGTAAATGATTAAGATCTTCTAGTAATAATTCAAATAAAAGACGATACGCTCGCTTGATCTTGCTAGATTCCACTTTAAGTTGAGGATGAACATAGATATGGGTAAAATTAAAATCGCGTAAAAACTTTAGGGCTTCAAAAGCTTCCATAGAAATACCTATGTAAGCTTGCTCATAACTTATCCTAATAATTTCTTTAGCAAGAGTAGCCAGAATTTCTTGATTTGTAGTACCTAGAAATGTTTTGGGCACCTGCTCTTTAGATATGATTCCTAAACGAATAGCATCTTCAATATCTTTGCCTATGTAACTCATGGTATCACATAGCTTCACTAAGCATCCCTCTAAGGTTCCTGGAATTATGTTAGACTCCGGTTCCCTTGCTTTCTGCTTTTTATCATTCAAGTGATCTTCCCATGTTTTATTAAAACAAGGATGGATGATAGAGCTGTGCATGGCGCCATCGTGACAAAGGAAACCATCATAGACAGCAAGTCCAAGATTAAGAGGCTCTATGTCAGTAAAAAGCCGACATGATTGCAAAGGATGGGCGAACGCTCCATTTTCAAACATCTTTGAGAGTTCGGATAAATACTCCTCACCTTCGTGACCAAAAGGAGGATGTCCCACATCATGACCTAAAGAGATAGCCTCTACTAGATCAAGATTCAGGCGTAAAATTTCTGCTATTCCCCTAGCAAAGCTACTAACAAATTGTACATGTAAGCCACGATGGGTAATGTGATCATTATCGACTAAGTATACGACCTGAGTTTTATCATTATAGCGAGCATACGCTCTAGAGTGAATGATTTTATCTACATCGCGTTTATAGGGTAAACGATAATCTTCCTCATTACCAGCCTGCCGACTATGTTCCGATGTACGGGCGGCTAAAGGATGCAAATAAGCTTTTTCCTGTTTCATTAATGCATGACGATAAAAGGAAAGAGTTTCACTAAAAGGGATGGTCATGTATTTACACTCATTCTTTTAAAAATTCCTCATAGTAAATCTTAGTGAAAAATAATTTATAAAACAAGTCGTTTGAGTGATAAACCAAGAATAATAGTGGATAGAAAAAAAGTTTTTTCGATGGTATTCAAAAACAGCCTAACTGACCCCTATTAATGATTAAATATTTTTTTAGAAAATTAACTTTCTTGTTATTCTTAATAGACTAGCTTAGAATAAAGTTTATCTAATAAAACTTTAATAAGAACACCTTTGGCAGGATCTCTGCTGCCTTAAGGAAAAAGCGCTTTCTTAATTGAATGTTTATTCTTTATCCTCCATAATATTATCACTCATATAATTTAAATGGTAAGAGGCCAAGTTTGAATCTAGAAGATATTGAAGATAGTTCTTTTACTCAGCAGCTGGAAAATGCTGTGATCAAGACCCTTGAAAATCAACAAAAAACAGAGAAGAGAAACTCCTTTCCGAATGAGCTATGTATATTTCCTCTTTTGAAAAGACCTTTCTTTCCTGGGATGGCAGCTCCTATAGTTATTGAACCTGGACCTTTCTTTGAAACTTTAAAAATAGTGGCTAAAACTGATCATAAGTCTATCGGTTTGATTTTAACCAGGCAAGAAGATGTTGATATCTATAAAGCTAGCTTTGAAGATCTTTATCAAGTGGGGGTTATCGCTCGTCTGTTGCGAATTATTCCTTTAGAGCAAGGAGGCGCACAAGTTATACTTAACATGGAAAGGCGACTGCGTGTTTTACGTCCTCTTTCTAACTCTAAAGTTTTAAAAGCCAAAGTTTCTTATTTTGAAGATAGCCCTACGCTTACCGCTGAGCTTAAAGCCTATGCTATTAGCATTATTTCTACCATTAAAGAATTACTCAAATTAAACCCTCTTTTTAAAGAAGAATTACAAATTTTTCTTGGTCATTCTGATTTTACCGAGCCAGGGAAACTTGCAGATTTTGCTGTAGCTTTAACGACCGCTTCCCGAGAAGAGCTGCAAGAAGTATTAGAAACGTTTGACATCCAAAAACGCATTGATCGAGCTCTTTTATTGCTTAAAAAAGAATTAGACTTAAGTGTGTTACAAAATAATATCAATCAAAAGATTGAATCCACCATCTCTAAAAGCCAGAAAGATTTTTTTCTGCGAGAGCAGCTAAAAACCATAAAAAAAGAATTGGGGATTGAAAAAGATGACAAAGCTCTTGACAAAGAAAAATTTGAAGGGCGTATCAGAGAACGTAAAATACCCGCGGATGTATTAAAAGTTATAAAAGATGAAATGGAAAAGCTCTCTGTACTAGAGACGCAATCTGCTGAATACGCTGTATGCCGAGGATATTTAGATTGGTTGACCAATTTACCTTGGGGCATTCAAAGTGAAGAGTGCCAGGATATTATGAAAGCTGAAAAGATCCTTGCACACGATCATTATGGCCTAGAAGATATTAAGCAGCGCATCCTGGAATTTATAGGAGTAGGCAAGCTTGTTGGAGGAGTAAAAGGCAGTATATTGTGCTTAGTAGGCCCTCCCGGAGTCGGCAAAACCAGCATCGGTAAAAGTATAGCTCGTGCTTTAAATAGAAAATTTTATCGCTTCTCTGTAGGGGGCATGAGAGATGAAGCAGAAATTAAAGGACATCGCCGCACCTATATTGGAGCGATGCCAGGAAAATTAATTCAAGCACTCAAGTTTTGCCAGACCATGAATCCCGTGATCATGCTCGATGAAGTGGATAAGATGGGAAGTAGTTATCATGGAGATCCAGCATCGGCATTGTTAGAAGTTCTGGATCCCGAACAAAACCGTGAATTTTTGGATCACTACCTAGATGTTCACTGTGATTTATCTAATATACTCTTCATTGTGACTGCAAATGTTTTAGACACAATCCCCGAACCTCTTAAAGACCGCATGGATATTTTGCGCCTTTCCGGCTATATCATGCAGGAAAAAATAGAGATTGCCAAAAAGTATTTACTTCCTCGCAACCGTAAATTAATGGGGTTAAAAGCTAAAGATATCACCTTTACGACTGAAGGCTTAAGAGCCATTATCAATGGTTATGCGCGTGAAGCCGGAGTAAGAAGCCTTGAAAATAATATTAAAAAGATCATGCGTAAGGTTGCTCTACGCATTGTTCGAGAGGCATCCATAGCTGTAGAAAAACCTCGTAAAAATAACAAGCAAAAGCCTACCCAAGTTTCAACTCCTTCTTATCGTGTTACTCCCACGAGTTTACATGAATATCTTGGTAAGCCTATATTTACCTCAGATCGTTTTTATGAACATAATCCTATCGGGGTTAGCACAGGCTTAGCATGGACTTCAATGGGTGGAGCCACCCTCTACATTGAAGCAATTAAAGTAGCCGCGGAAAAAACGGAGATGAAGCTAACGGGCCAAGCGGGCCAGGTCATGAAAGAATCTTCTGAGATTGCCTGGAGCTATTTACATAGCGCCTTAAACAAATATGCCCCCAGCTATAGTTTTTTTGAAAAAGCGCAAGTTCATATTCATATCCCTGAAGGTGCTACTCCTAAAGATGGCCCATCGGCGGGCATCACCATGGTTACAGCCTTATTATCTTTGTTAACCAATACCCCTGTGCTTAACAATTTAGGAATGACAGGAGAGCTAACTTTAACCGGCCGCATTTTGCCTATAGGGGGAGTAAAAGAAAAGCTAGTGGCAGCTAGACGCTCGGGTCTAAAAACTCTTATCTTTCCTAAAGATAATTTAAGAGACTACGAGGAACTTCCTGAGTACATTAAAAAGGGAATAGACATCCATTTCGTCCAACATTATGATGAAGTCTTTCATATTGCCTTTCCTGATCTTGGGCAAGCTCTAGAAGTTAAGCTGGAAAAATAGAAATTTAAAAAAGTTCTCCGTAATAGCTGACTTTGCGGGAATGCATGCATATAAACTATTTAAATATCTAAGAAAATATTAATAGCCCATATGCCCGCATTTTTTTATAAACCTTTCGGTATGAGCAATTTATAAAATCTAAATTTAAGACTTAACTTTTACAAGCACTTAGCAATCAGTAATTTAAACTAAAAAAAGCATGCGGGTAATAGAGTATAGAAAAACTTTGTCTTTTGTTTAGGCAAGCTTTTATTAATAAAGATCAAATTCAAGCAAGCGACTATCGACGCTACTATTAGTAATAACATGGCGACGACTCGCTGATAATCCAATTTCTTTAACCAAAGGTGTATTAGCCGTAAAAACAAATCCTCGCGCAGGTTTAGAAACTTTATGCTTCATAAAGTCTCCTAGCGCTCTGTATAGTGGAATAAGCGTATCTACACTGTCTAATCTTTTTCCATGAGGAGGGTTTGTTAAAATCATGGTAGGCAAGATTGAAGGACTAAACTCTCTGAAGTCAGCTTGCTTGACTAAGACATCCTTTAAAAACCCTGCAGCCCGCAAGTTACCCTGGCAGATACGCGCTACATTTTTATTGATATCTATCCCAAATAAATGATTTTTGGGGATCGCTTGCCGTAAAGCATCTATTTCCGTTTTTACTTTCAACCATTCTTCAAAAGAAAAATGAGGTAAGAGCATAAATCCCCACTTTTGACGCAAATAGCCAGGCGCCGTGCGCGAAGCGATTAATGCAGCTTCTATTAATAACGTTCCTCCCCCGCAACAAGGATCTAGTAAAATTTCATGAGGTTGATAATCAGCTAGGCGTAGCAAGGCTGCAGCTAAAGATTCCTGCAAAGGGGCTTCTGCCGACTCTTGCCGATAACCCCGTTTATGCAAGGGAGTTCCAGAAGTATCTACGCTAATAGTCGCTTGATTATCATGAATAAATAAATTTAATTGCACATCAGGATTTTTAACATTTACACTTGGGCGATTGCCGGTCTTTGCCCGTATTTGATCACAAATAGCATCTTTAAGAACCTGCGCTGCAAATAAGCTATTCTTTAGCTGACGATGGGAAACATTAGCATCTATGGCAAAATTTTTTCCTGAAGGTAAGTATTTTAGCCAATCAATACTGCTTCCCCCTTTGTACAAGCCTTTTTGATCATAGCAGGGAAACTGAGCAAGCGGAAGTAAAACCCTTCCTGCTATACGAGAGCAATAATTAAGGCGAAAAATAGCGGGGAAACTTTTATCCAAGACATAAACCCCTCGGAATCCTTCTCGTACCTGTTGAAAGCCTAATTCCGCTAATTCTTGGATTAATAAAGATTCTAAGCCTTGTCCACAAGTCACAAATAGATGATTAGGATTTTCTAACACAATAAAACCTGCTTAATTATGCATAAATAAAATAACATCGCCGTCTTTTACCACATATTCTCGTCCCTCAGAGCGAGCTTTTCCAGCTTCACGTGCGGCTACACGGCCTTTATAAGCAACCATATCTTCATAAGAAACGACTTCGGCACGAATAAATCCCTTTTGGATGTCTGAGTGGATCTTACCAGCAGCTTCTGCCGCCGAGGTACCTCTATTGATAGTCCAAGCGCGCGTTTCAATTTCCCCGGTGGTGATATAACTAATAAGCCCTAACATCTCATAGGAAGCTCTAATTAAGCGCTGAAGCCCCGATTCTTGCAATCCTAAGCTGTCTAAAAATTGTTCACGTTCGCTTAAATTAAGCTGGGCAATCTCCTCTTCTATACGAGCACAAATAGAAATTACAACATTCCCCTCTGCAGCCGCATAGTCACGCACGCGCTTTACATAAGAATTTTCCATGTCGGGAAGATCGTTTTCCGAAACATTAGCAGCATAAATGACTTTTTTCATGGTCAATAAGGGATAAAGCTGAAGAACTTCCCGCTCTTCGGGTGTAAATTCTAACATTCTCACCGGCTTGCTGGCATTTAAGTGCTCTTGCACACGATTAAGGACCGCCAAGGTTAAGGCTAGCTCTTTTTTTCCTTTAAGCTGCTTTTCAACGCGAGGTATAGCATTTTCAATCATCTGCAGATCTGCTAAGCACAGCTCAAGGTTAATCACTTCGATGTCTCTGATAGGATCTGTTTGTCCTGATACATGCACGATATCGGAAGAATCAAAACAACGCACTACATGAACGATAGCATCTGTTTCTCGAATATTAGCCAAAAATTTGTTCCCTAAGCCTTCACCTTGGGAAGCACCCGCCACTAGCCCAGCAATATCGACAAACTCCATAGTCGCATAAATGATTTTATTGCTATGGGAGATCTCGGATAAAACATGTAGCCTTGCATCTGGTACTTCTACCACTCCAACATTCGGATCGATAGTACAAAAAGGATAATTAGATGCAGGTGCTTGATTGGATGTTAGAGCATTAAATAAAGTAGATTTTCCCACATTTGGGAGGCCTACAATGCCGCAAGAAAGTCGGCCGGCTGCCATATAGATACCTCATAGTAATTGGTGGCAAAAGTATAGGAGGAAATAGTAAAAAAAACAATAGAGAATAATGAGCGGCTTTAGAATGAGAAGGAGATGGGATAAGGGTGTTTTTTCTGCTGACTGCTCATAGAAAAATTAGAGGGTAAGCTTAATTTTTAGCTGTTTAAAGAGGATATTTATAAAATGATTGTTCCTGATCAAAAGACGTGCCTATCCTTGAAAGGATATTCCTCCTTTTTATTTCCTAATAAAATTTTTCTCCTTAACAGAAGCACATTTCTGATTTATTGACCTTATGTTAAAAGATCAGTATAATTGCACTCCTAAGCTTTAATCTTTAAGCCTAAATAAGGTATCATAAAGCCCATCTAAAGATTTAGAAAAAAGCTAAGAAAATTATTATTTTTTATTAAAACTTTTCTTATAAAGTTTGAAATTTATTTTTACACACTTTAATCAAGCTTATTGCTACCCTTTTGCCTATCACCTCTAAGCCCTTCACAATTAGCAAGTTACTAGCTAATTGAAATAAATAAGAATCCTGATTATAATTGGAATAGGTTAGAAGTTTAGCTTTAATTCCTTTTTTAACGCATTTAATTTCTATCTTAAGTCTATTGCCCTCCACCTAAAAAGCTTACATTCCTCCTGTTAACATTAGATAAATTAAAAAAAATAAAATTTGCTTTGTAGACGGTGGAAGCCATTCCAAAACTCCTTGACCATTCAGAGAGAAAAGAATTATACTAGACTTGTAAAGTGAAAGAATTTTTTGTCATCATTTAGGCACTGAGAAATATTTAAATTTTGTTGCCCCCAATAAAATTTCTTTATTTTTGCCAATTTATTTCTAAGCAAAGGCTGTGGCTATGGGCGAAAAAACCGAAGAAGCAACACCAAAAAAGTTAAGGGATGCGAAAAAGAAGGGTCAGGTAGCTAAATCTCAAGACCTTCCTTCTGCTTTTACCTTTATTGTCTCGGTTTATGCAGCCGTAGCATTAAGTTCAACCCTCTATCAGCAATTAGGAGATTTCACGGTAGGGACTTTTCGCATGATAGCCACCACTAATCTGGATGTGGCTATTCCTCAACTCTATTACCAATCTGCTATTGTAATCTTTATAGCTAGCATTCCTCTGATGGCTATCGTATGTGTAGTCGGCGTTATCGTCAATTTTTTAACCGTTGGCCCGGTTTTTGCTATAGAAGTATTTAAGTTTGACCCCAAGAAATTTAATCCGATACAAAACTTAAAAGCAAAATTTAAGCTTAAGACTTTAATTGAATTGTTGAAATCGACGTTAAAGTTGTTTATTGCTAGCTATTTAATCTACCAGGTCATGATGAAGAGCTTACCCATTTTGATAAAAACAGTATCTATGCCGATGATCTCTGCTTTGTTGGTTTTTGATGCTTTTTTGATGGAAGTAGTAGCAAAAATAGGCTTATTTTTTATTATCATAGCGGTAGCCGATTTTATCTATCAGAAGAAAACATTTGCTAAAGAAATGAAAATGGAAAAATTTGAGGTCAAGCAAGAGTATAAAAACTCGGAAGGAGATCCTCATATTAAAGGTAAACGAAAGCAAATTGCCCATGAAATTGCTTATTCAGAAGGACCTGCAGCAGGTGTTAAAAAAGCCAAGGCAGTTGTCACTAATCCTACTCACCTAGCTATAGCAATAGGATACGAACGAGAGATAGACGCAGCTCCTTACATCTTAGTAATGGGTAAAGATTTACTAGCAGAAAGAATTATTAAACTTGCCGAAGAATACGAAGTTCCGGTTTTACGGAATATTAAATTAGCCCATCGACTCTGGGAATCTGGGGAAATCTATCAGTACATTCCCGAAGACACCTATGAAGCCTTAGCAGAAATACTACGGTGGGTTAGCTCGTTAAATACCGAGGCTCAATACGATTATATAGGGGAAAAGTGACACATGAACTTTTTTAGAAAAATTTTGGACGGAATAACTGCCCGCCTAGGAGGAGAAAGATCGCTTGAAAATATTTCAAGATCAAGTGATGTCTTTCTTGCTTGCTTGATCATTGGTATTTTAATGATGATCATCCTTCAGCTGCCTCCTCACCTCATTGATTACTTAATTGCCTTTAACTTAGCTATCTCAGTGGCTCTCTTAATGGTAGGGATGTATATCCCTAGCGCTGTGCATTTATCTATTTTTCCCTCTTTACTGCTGATTACGACTCTCTACCGGCTAGGATTAAATATTGCTTCTACCCGTCAAATTTTATTACATGCTAATGCCGGCGAGATTATTTATGGTTTCGGTAATTTTGTTGTCGGCGGCAACTTTGTAGTGGGAGGAGTTATATTTCTTATCATTACCTTGGTCCAATTTATTGTCATCACTAAAGGTGCCGAACGGGTGGCAGAGGTAGCCGCACGTTTTACTTTGGATGCGATGCCCGGTAAGCAAATGAGTATCGATGCTGATATGAGGGCAGGGATTTTAGACCAAAACCAAGCCCGTGAAAAACGTCTAGCCATCCAAAAAGAGAGCCAGCTATATGGTGCGATGGATGGTGCGATGAAATTTGTGAAAGGTGATGCGATCGCAGGCATTGTAATTACCCTCATAAACATTATAGGTGGAATTATTATCGGTAATACGATGAATGGAATGACCATGGCGGATGCCGCCCAAACCTATAGCGTTTTATCGATTGGTGATGGTCTGGTATCTCAGATTCCATCTTTATTGATTACTATTACTGCAGGTTTAGTTACTACACGTGTTTCCAATGAAACTTCCGATTCTAACTTAGGTGCTGAAATATCAGGGCAAATTTTAAAGCAGCCTAAGGCTCTGTTGCTGGCTGCGGCCTTTTTAATGGGCATGGCCATTATGCCTGGATTTCCTGCCGCCCCCTTCTTAATCCTTTCTGCAGGCATGGGTTTAATTGGCTACTCTCTTATGTCAGCGGCAAGGTTGAAAAGAGAAGCGGCAGGCGGCCTTACTTCAGCAGGCGGGGGAACCATCTCTTCAGTAGCCGCAGCAAGCCCAAGTATAGACACTTCTGTTTCCGGCCATAAAGTAATTGCAGGTGGAGGCATTGATAATTACGCTCTCACCCTTCCTGTGATTCTAGAATGTGGTAGACACTTAAGTGGAGAGATCCAAAAAGCCCAAAAAGGACAAAGCTTTGTCGATCAAATGATTCCTAAGATGCGACAAGCTCTCTATGCCGATCTGGGTGTGAGATTTCCTGGCGTGCACGTACGTACAGACTCCCCTGTCCTTGAATCTGATGAATATTCCATTCACCTAAATGAAGTTCCTATTATTCGAGGAAGAGCTTTAGAAAACAGCGTGCTAACAAACGAAAGTGAAGAAAATCTTAAGCGCTACAACCTTCCTTACGTGAGCTATAAGAACTCCTTAGGGATGCCTTCCTTATGGGTAAGTATACAAAACAAAGAGCTTTTAGATAAAGCAGGTATCAAATATTGGAATGCCTTAGAGGTGATGGTTTTGCATGTATCTTACTTTTTTCGCCATTATGCTAATGAATTTGTGGGCATTCAAGAAGTAAAATCGATGATTGAGTTTGTAGAGAAATCTTTTCCTGATCTAGTCAAAGAAGTTACCCGTTTAATTCCCCTCCAGAAAATGACCGATATCTTTAAACGTTTAATTCAAGAACAAGTTTCAATCAAAGACTTACGCACAATTTTAGAAGCTTTAAGTGAATGGGCTCAGACAGAAAAAGATACAGTTTTGCTGACTGAATATGTACGTTCCTCCCTTAAACGCTACATTAGCTTTAAGTATTCACAAGGACAATCTGTTCTTTCGGTTTATATTTTAGATCCTGAAATTGAAGATATGGTGCGAGGGGCTATTAAACAAACTTCTGCTGGCTCCTATTTAGCTTTAGATCCTGATTCTGTGCAATTGATTCTGCAAAGCATCCGTAATACCGTGGCGCCTCCTCCTCCTGGAGGGCAACCCCCCGTTATCCTAACAGCCATCGACGTTCGCCGATTCGTTCGCAAGCTTGTAGAGATGGAGTTTTCTGACATCTCGGTAGTTTCCTACCAAGAAATTGTTTCTGATATTCGTCTTCAACCCTTAGGGAGAATACAGATAGGATAGCCTAATTTTAACGTTAAGTTTCACAAGAAGGTAAGACTATGGTCGTAGATCTTGGACATTTACAGAACCCTGATGGATTGAAACAAATCTTGATGGGAATGAAAGAGGATCAAGCATCCGATAAATTGGTAGCAAAAGCTGCTATTATCGCTTCTGAGCAGAAAGCAGAATTGCAAGAGCAACAATCGGAGGAAAAAAACCCCTTAGCAGCAGCGCTACGCCGCTCAGATCGCCAGATTAAAGCTCATACTTCTAGTGTTAAAAAAGCTAAGGAAGCCAAATTAGCGCAGAAAAAGTTAATGCCACCTAAAGAGCTAGAGGAAGGGGCTCAACAATTCTCCAAGAGAAACCCTCAATTTCCTCCTGCAGGCTTACTCGCCTTAACTGAAAAGCTTAAAGATGGCATGAGTAAGCAAGATATCTTGGAAATGATTCATAAAGAATATCCCAATCCCATTGAAGCTAGCTTAGCTTTAGAATTTCTTATCTCTGTAGCCTTAGAGGATTTTAAAGACACTCTTCAGGTTGCGCAAGTAGATTTGAACAAGGAAATCATTGATAAACGTGAACAGGAAGTAGCCCATAAGGTCGAGACGGAAGCCAAAAAGGCTACACAAGAAGCCACAGAAGCGGCTTTAAAAATTGTCCAAGGAGGGGATCTCAATAAATTATTAGATTACTTGATGTCAAATCCTATTGAAGCCACAGCTATTTATAAAATGTTAGATGAAGGCTATGGAAAAAATCTAAAAAAAATTGAGTCTTTTCTTTTAAAAAAATGTGGGATAGAAATAAATAAGCTGAAGAAGCTAGATGATAAAGAAGATGTGGCCCACATGAAAAATACAATGGCTCTTTTAAAAAAATTGCAAGCTATCATGGGCGTTGACAGGTATTTTGAAATTCGAAACGCTAGCAAACCTATAAAAGCCGCTAGAGCTGGCTAGAATTTTTAACCACGATTGATTATGGCAAAATTTACTGCCCATGAAGTTTCTAGGCAATTCTTATATCTGGCTGCAGAAAGATTTTTGTCGTCCGATAAGATTATCCAGGCAGCCGTGAAAGCTGGTGCACAGACAATAGAGGATAAGATTACTTTAATCAATCAGATGCGTGATGCAGTTAGACAAGTTTCTATCCATCATATTTTTCGCTCTGTCCAGCATCGCGATGAAATGTTTAGTGCCATCCTGGAAGCTTTAAGTGACTTAGAAGATCAATTAGAAGAAGAGCTAATTAAACAAGAAGAAGAACAGCAGCTACATATTAACCCTAATAATGAATGAGGTTTTAATGCCTTCTCATAATCTAGAATCGCTTCTGAAAGATCTTGGAGAGAAAATTGAACTTTCGCATTTAGAACCGACAGGAAATAATAATATCACCCTTCTTTTAAAAGGCAACAATGAGGTGGTATTGCAGAAGCATAACACTCAGCCTTATCTGATCATTTCGTTTGAAATCCTTGAATTGCCGGCCGGCCGTTTTCGTGAAAATATCTTTCGCGAAGCTCTTAAATTTAATCATCTAAATAAAGCTCATGAAGGCATATTTGCTTTTAGTAAAAAAACTCAAGTGTTTTTTTTGTTTGATATGTTACCTTTTGATGAAATCTCCGGTGAGCAAGTCAATACAATTATGCAGAATTTATCAGAAAAAGTGACTCTTTGGAAAGAAGCTCTTAACCGCGGAGAGATTCCCACCATCGGCTTTTCTAGCTTAACTTCTCCAGGAGGAGGTAGCAGCTTTTTTGGCATACGGCCTTGATGGGCTCATATTTTCTTAAGGCCAGGCAGCTAAGCTGTCTTTATTCTTTAGAGAGATTTTTGGCCAAGAAAGCCTAAAAACAAGCATAAAGCTGCTTATCTTATTTTGAAAATCAATGGCTAAGGATGCTTTAGCCCTTTTTTTGTATTTATTCTTATATAGACTATCTATTAATCTGCAGGCATGACAATGATAACGCCCCAGCTTTGTAACTCGCTTTTGGCCACTCCCTCAGCTCCCGGCTGGAAGACAGTGGGCATAAAACCACACCACGGCATTAATGTTCCCCTATTCTCTTTACATACCCAAGTTAGTGGAGGCATAGGCGAATTTCATGACTTAAAATGGGTGATTGATTGGTGCCATCAAGTTAATTTTAATCTGATCCAGCTTCTTCCTCTCAATGACACGGGCCCTGAACCTAGTCCCTATAGCTCTATTTCAGCTTTTGCTTTAAATCCTCTACATATAAGTCTTTCTTCCCTTCCAGATGTAGAAACTTATAAAGATTTAACAGGCCTACTTGCTGAATTGCAATTGCTCACAAAAAAACAGCGTGTGGATTACCCTACCCTCCATATTAAACGCGATCTCTTTTTGCAGCTCTACTATCAATATACGTATGCGCATCAATCTCAATCTCCTGGCTACCTAAATTTTACTAAAGAAAATCCTTGGCTGCAGAGCTATGCTCTTTTTAAGGCATTAAAAAAAATTAGCAATTGGCAACCTTTAGATAGCTGGCCTTCAGAACTTCAAGATCCTTGTTCAGCAGAAATAAAGCGGCTGCAAAAAAAATATGAAACCCAAATTTCCTATCATATATTCCTACAATATCTCTGTTTCAAACAATTTGAAGAAGTACGAAAGTATGCTCGATCTAAGGACATCTTATTAAAAGGCGATATCCCTATCCTCATTAGCCGAGAAAGCGCTGATGTATGGCTTCATCGTAAACTTTTCATCATGGATCAAAATGCTGGGGCTCCCCCCGATATTTATAGCCAAGAAGGGCAAAATTGGCACTTTCCTCTTTACAATTGGGAGGAGATGGAAAAAGATCATTATACCTGGTGGCAAGAGCGTTTAAAAGTGGCCGGTCGCTTATATGATATTTTTCGCATCGATCATGTCGTGGGTTTTTTTCGTATATGGGCCATCCCTTTAGGTAAAGCTAGCGCTGAGGGAAATTTTTTTCCTGAGGATGAAACACAATGGGTTCCTTTAGGTAAAAAAAATCTTGCGAGGATGCTAAAAAATTGCTCGATGCTACCGATTGGTGAAGACTTAGGGGCTGTCCCTGCGAAGGTAAGAGAATGCTTAAAAAGCTTAGGGATATGCGGCACAAAAGTTATGCGATGGGAAAGAGATTGGCAAGGAGATAAAAGCTTTATTGATATCCATGCTTATCCGCCAGAGAGCATGACCACAGTTTCTACCCATGATTCCGAAACGTTAAAGCAGTGGTGGAAAAATCATCCTGAGGAAGCCCTTTATCTATGCCAAGCCAAGGGGTGGGAGTATGAGCCTGCCTTATCATTTGAGAAAAATCTAGCCATCCTTAAAGACAGCCATCGCTCTCCTAGCCTTTTTCATATTAATCTTCTCAATGAATACTTTTCTCTTTTTCCCTACATGGCCTGGGATGAGCTCAGCGATGAGCGCATTAATGATCCATCGGGACACTCCACTACCAATTGGACCTATCGCTATCGCTTGTGTTTTGAAGAGATTTATCATAACAGCGAATTAATAGCTCTCATGAAGAGCTTAGTTAAAGTAAAAAATTAAATGAAAATGCGCTTGATTTTCTTTATCTTTCTTATTTTTTTCTATCCATCTTTAGGGAAAGCAAGAGAGCCTAGTCATGCTAAGATTAAAACGCTCTATAGTAGCTTAAATCCTCATTCGATTGCAGAGCACCTTGCCTTCTATCAGATTTATCCTCAAAGCATAGAAGGCAAAAAAGCTTGCCATGAGGCATGGCAACTTCTTAATAAAAGCAGTGGTAATGAAATAGTTTCTTTATCCTCCTTGCCTGATGTAAATTCCATCCTTCAAGCGATCATTGCTTTAATTAACAAAGAACCTAATGAAGAGCTCCCTACTCTTTCAGGGGCAGAACTAAATGTGATAAATAAGCTCTGTAGTCAACTAGGCAATAGAAGTCTAAAAGGCTATAAGGCCACTTCAGAAGCAGATATGATTGCTTTACCTTCCCAAGAGATTGATTTAGCACGAGGGATTTTTTTATCGCAACTAGGTGAGGGGCCGGCAGCCATTTTACAAATTGATAGCTATGAAGCGCTGATAGATTTGATGGCTCTTCAAATATTAGCTCAAATTCCTACAGATGCTACTCCTGAACAAATAATTAAAGCGATTAATCATTTTGTGTTTACCGAAATGGAGTTTCGTTTTCCCCCTCACTCTTTATATGCTAAAAATATAGATATTTATACTTTTTTACCCGCTGTACTTGATTCTAGAAAAGGAGTCTGCTTAGGAGTTTCTATTCTTTACCTTAGCTTGGCCCAACGTCTTAGTTTACCCTTAGAGATGATCACTCCGCCTGGCCACATATATGTCCGTTATCATCAAGGTGACAAGGTTATCAACATTGAGACAACGGCACGAGGAGTTGAGCTTGAAAGTGAGGAATATTTGAGCATCGACACATGCCAGCTGCAGTTACGCGATCTTAAAGAAGTTATTGGCTTTGCTTATATCAACCAAGCTTCTGTATTTTTACAGGAAGAAAAATATGATCAGTCCTTAGCTATTTACCTAAAAGCCCTCCCTTATTTACCTCACGACATTTTGCTAAAAGAACTCTTGGGCTTTAATTATTTATTTGTGGGGAATCGTGAAAAGGCAATGGCTTTGTTAGAAGAAGTTAAAAATTATATTCCTACCTATACGATTAGCGGCAGTTCCCTAGCAGAAGATTATCTTTTAGGGAAAATAGATGCAGAAGGAATAAAAGCCATATTTAGGCGCGTAGATGAAACACGTGCCTCCATCCTCGAAAAGCAAAGCCGACTGGCTCAAGCTCTAAAAAAACATCCTCAGTTTCGAGCCGGCATGGCCGCTTTAGCTATCACATGGCTGCAACTCCATCGCGAAGGAGAGGCTCTTGAAATATTAGAGAAACATCATGCCCTTGAACCCTTCGATCCTACGACCAACTATTACATGGCAGCACTCTATGCAGAAAGAATGGATTATAATAAAGCCTGGGATCATCTAAAACTAGCAGAAAAAATTGCACATGGGCGTACTCATTTTCCACTTGCTTTAAAAGAACTTAGATATAAAATTGCCTACTTATGCCCGGAATTTCTTGCGGAGTAGATTGAAAAAAACTCTATGCATGCTTGCAGGCAGGGGTTAAAGCAACCCTTATAGCTTAAAGATGAGTGAGCAAAATTTTAGGCTTACTTTGTAAAAGCAAGATGAAGAAAAAGCATCCTACATTTACTTCTAGGAGTCAAAGTCATTTTTATTAGAAATAATAAATTAAGAATGGATGACATTTGAAGTCGTAACCTACATCTTAAGAGGCTATAGCTGATGATAAAAAAGATCTCCCTTACCCTTCTATTGATACTCACCCTGACCGGTTTGGCATTTTTTTACTTGGCTCCTCGTAGGCAGTTTCTCCATTATCCTCAGAATACTATTTATCGTAGCCAAACGGTTCAGATCGCCGTACCTTCTTGCCCCCTACAAGCAAATTCTTTGATAGTAGAATCTATATTTCCCGAGAAAAGTCTCTCTCAATGGACTAAAAGGCAGCATGCTGAATCCTATCATCTTCTAGAGAATACAGCTCTATTATGGAAAGATAATGAATTTATCGATAATTTTATGATTGTTGCTACCATTCCTCCACGCATGCATGCTGATAATTTTTTCTGGGAAATTATTCCTTATACAAAAAAAAATTATAATTTATTTGAGCAGCTTTTAGTGCTAGGAAAGTTAACCTTTGATAGTCCCTGCCTTCCCAAAGCTGAACGTCAATCCATTAAAAGGAAATATCAAGATTATCTACCTTTTTTTTCCAAAAGTTATAGGCCTGTCCCTGAAGACAACTTTTGCCCTCCCGTCGATGCCTTTTGCCAGCCAGAGATTATTACCAAGCAGCTCCTCTACGAAGGTAAGCATATTCAGCTACTCTACAATCATGCCCCCATAGGGATAGGCGAAGAAAAACCTCATTTTTTAATTATTCCTAAAGCCCATCGTACAAATTTCATGGAACTTACCTTGGAAGAATATATAGAAGCTCAAGAGATTTCTTCTAAACTTATTTTATATTACAAGCAAAGAGGTTATCCTATTGTCTATATTTTTCATAAGTCAGGAAAGTATGCCGGACAAACTGTACCTCATTGGCATGAGCACCTTATTTTTGCCCCGCATCGCACCCATGAATTTGTAGGAAAATTAATGGCCTTGCAAAAAATGCTTCTTCCCACCTCTCCTCTTAATGAGAAAAAATTAAAAAAGCTTGTTGATAAATATCGCCTACAAGTAAAAGAGGCTTTAAACTCTTTAAATGATAGTAATTACACTAAGGAATAGCTATGGCTAAGATTAAAATTTATACTAAAACTGGCGATAAGGGTGAAACCACATTATTTTCTGGCCAGCGTGTCCTTAAAGATGATCCTTTCATCGAAGCTTTAGGCTCTGTAGATGAATGCAATTCAGCGATTGGAACGGCTCTTTCCCTATTACCTCATGATCCACAGTTACAGCTAACCAAAAAGCAACTAGAAACCATTCAACATACTTTGTTTGATCTGGGAGCCGCTATCGCTACTCCCCTCGGTCAGGCTTCAGCAAGTAAAGTTGAGCGCACACGTTTTGATCAGGAAGGCATTGAGATGTTAGAAAAATGGATTGACCTAATGGAAGAGCAACTCCCCCAACTTCATACTTTCATCCTCCCTGGCGGCCATCCTGCCGGTGCTTTCTTGCATCTAGCACGCAGCATTTGTCGCCGCGCAGAAAGGGATGTGATCCCTCTTACCAGAAACGCCGATATCTCAAAAAATGTAGCCATTTATCTTAATCGCTTGTCAGATTATCTCTTTGTGTGCTCTAGATATGCCAATCATCTTTGTAAGCAACCGGAGATCTTTTGGGCTATGCATAAACATTCTTCCCTTCTTGAAAGCTAAAGGAAAAGTGATCATCTCTAGGATAAAGGTTATCTCTTCATTTTTAAAGCTTAAATAAGTTTAATGGCAAAGGACTTTTACCCGGCTTAAGAATTTTTCCTTTCAAGGTAGCGTCTATGGCATATAGATAAAAAATGTGCTTAATCTCACTCTACTATATTTTTTTATAATGAATCAAAAAGTTTTATCCATTCATACAGTCTTAAGAAGCGCTTAATAGTGTTGAACTATCGCTTCCCCAAAAAGGTATTATTTGGTGTCTTTCGAAATAATATATATATCATTTTTTAAAGCTTTTTTCTCAAGTTTTTGAAGATTCTTAAAATATTTCTTAACACACACCATGATTTCATACCGAGCCTTTCTTTCAGGGGTAGAATTTTTATTTGGCAAAAATTTACATTTTTGCTTCGCAAAATCTTTTACATCTGAAGGAAGGTCTAACTGTGAGGAGTATCCCTCTTGTAGGCGTTTTTTATCTAGCTTAAGCAGTTTTTTAGTAGCAAGGAAGTTACCCACTTCTATAGCGTGATATATAAAAGGAAGAGTTCCAGCCACATGAAGGTCAGCCCCTTTTGCTAATAGAAGCTTAATAATTTTAGGATAAAACCGTTTCTTACCGATAGTATAATGGAGAGGAGTTTTCCATTTCTTATCTATGGCATTCATATCTGCACCATAATCAAGTAAGCGAGACGTAACCCCCATTAGACCTCGCTTTGTTGCTAGATGAAGAGGTGTAGTACGTCTCTTACTGTTGCAATCGCTTATTTGCACATCCGCTCCTTTGGAGAGAAGGTAATGCACTAATTCTTCCTGACGAGAACGCACGGCTTCACTTAAAAAATTTTGCTGTTCCTTAAAGAAAGAATCAAGTATCGACGGATCTTTAGCTTCTATAATTTGTTTGACTCGTTTGAGCTGCCCCTGGCGGCAAAACCACTGCAGGGTGGAAACCTTAGGGTCTTTTTTTTCATCAATAAATATTGGAAGGCTCTCATCTCTGGATAAGTGAGTAAACTTTTTACACACTAATCTTAGTTGGCGCATTTCCTCAGCACTTAGATAACGTAAGATAGCAAGAAACAATTCATCGGGCCAAGATTCAAATGAGCTTACCTTCAGGGAGTATCTTTCATGAAAAATAGTAGATACAGAAATAGTCGAATTATTTGTTATTAGATGCATAAGGTTAATCTCCTTAATTCCTGCTCTCCTAATACAAAAGAGGGTTGTAGTTCAATAATAAGCGATCACAGGATATAAAAGGCTTTTTAGATATTAGAAGGTATAGGTTACTTGGTACGAGCTGCATGGATAACGTCTGCTAGAAAATCTAGAATAGATTTTCCTTGTCGATAAAGAATTTTGATACAGCTAGGCAGCACTTCCCTCTATCTTTTGCCATAGGTAGGCTGGCTACCTAGGCATAATTAACATGCAATGGCTAGATTTCTTAAAGATTCATAAGCGACATTATGGGTTATAGGAATAGCAGGATGTTTCAAATAAGCAGGGAAATGGGAAATGTTTGGTTTACTTTAAAAGCTTGTAGCCAAATCTCTGCAATTTCTTTACATTATTTATAAACCAACTCTTACCTATCCTTATCGCTAAAGATTTTGGGAAAAATTTTCCTGTTTTTATGCCAAACAGGGCTCTTGCCATCTGCCATACGATTTGAGTAATTCCACTAACTTGTCATCAGCTTCAGCGAAAGGAATATTTTTCTGCACACATTCTTTGCCTACATATAGATCGATCATGCCTGCCTTGGACCCCACATATCCAAAGTCCGCATCAGCCATCTCCCCAGGACCATTGACAATGCAGCCCATAATAGCAATCTTGACTCCAGGTAGATGTGAAGTTCGCTCACGTATCCTTTTAGTCACTTCTTGCAGATCAAATAAAGTTCTGCCACAGCTGGGGCAGGAGATAAAGTCGGTTTTAACCATGCGCATACGAGCCGCTTGCAAGATACTAAAACTTAAATGACGCAAATAATTAATCTCGTAAGGAGCCTCCAGCCATATTCCCTCTCCCAGTCCATCGCAAAAAAGAGCGCCATATTCCATAGAAGATTGAATCACTAGATCTTCTTGGCTGCCGTTATAGTGAAAGTTAAGGATGACGGGAATACCGATCTGGTTTTGCTTTAACCAATCAAAAAAGCGTCGCGCTTTAAAAACACGAGAAGAAGAAGGACGAAATATAATCAAGGAAGGCTGTAAAGAAGGAATAGCTTCCCATTCGTCAGGAGATTCATCACTAATGGCGAGTGCCCAAGAAGCTTGAGAGTTTAACAAAAACTTATGCTGACTAACATATTGACGAGCTTCTATCAGATTCAATAAAGGCACTGCTCCTTCTTGAGAATGAGAGGAGAAAATACTTATCCCTATCTCTTGTAAAGGCTGCAGAACCTGCTTGTAAAAGTGGCCATCCGGAATAACAAGACCATCTACGGAAGAGATTTTAGGTTGAGGTCGTCCCAATTGTACCTCACAACCTAGATGCTGATAAAACAAGGCATCTTCTTGATTGCTTTTAAGAGCAGAGACCCAAACTGTGCCATCTTTATGCATGCCGATAGACTTCGGATAAGTGATCGCACGTCTTTCAATATTCTGGAAATCCCGACAGCGCTCTTCAAATATTAGCTCATTTTGTTGAGAATATTCTTGGGTAAATTTGATTAAACGTCTGCAAGGATCAATCTCATGCCAGGGATCCTCCGTCAAAGAGACCCGAATAGTATCTCCAATCCCATCTAACAGTAAGCTCCCAATTCCCATGGCAGATTTTATCCTTCCATCTTCCCCTTCGCCGGCTTCTGTAACCCCTAGATGTAAAGGATAGTCCCACCCTAATTTATACATCTCTGCTACAAGTAAGCGATAAGCCAAAATCATGACCTGAGGATTAGAAGATTTCATAGAAAATATAAAATCATGGTAGTCATTTTTACGACAGATCCTCGCAAACTCCAGCGCAGACTCTACCATTCCTGCAGGAGTATCACCGTACCGATTCATAATCCTATCGGAAAGAGACCCATGGTTAGTTCCTATGCGCATCGCGCGCTTCAAGCTTTTACACTTTTCTACTAAAGGAGTAAATTTTTCTTCAATTTTTAATATTTCTTGAGCATACGAATAGTCATCATAATCGATCACTTTAAAGCTTGCTCTTTTATCGACAAAATTACCCGGATTGATACGCACCTTATCAACGAAATCTATCACCCGCATAGCAGCTGGAGGAAAAAAATGGATATCTGCCACCAGGGGGATCGAATATCCTTTTTGAAGCAAGCCATTTTTTATGGCTTCGCAGCTATCAGCTTCTTTCATACCCTGTACAGTTACACGTGCAATTTCACAACCAGCATCGGCTAAACGCATAATTTGCTGGATTGTCGCTTCAGCATCCCGTGTATTGGAAGTGGTCATGGACTGAATGCGAATAGGATTGTTACCCCCCACTCCTACAGGGCCAACCATCACCTCACGTGTTGAGCGTCTTTTCAGCTGAGCAATCGATTCGCAGTATTTCATGAAATATACTCACTGTAAAATTTCCTTTAAGCCATGAATTCTATCTTGATAATTCTAATATTGCAAGCAATCCTTCAAGAGAGCAGCCATTCCCGCAAATAAAAATTTTAACATTATTTAAAGATAATCCTAAGGTCTGCTTATCTAAAAGCAAAAGGGTACCTTCAGCGATTCCCGCTAAAGAAAAATCCCCTCTGTGATAAACTAAAAAAGAAATTTTTTTAGCGGGAATCGCTGTCAAGAGAGTAAGGATAACCCTTAAAAGCTCTTTGCTCTTCTGTTATTAGCTTTAAAAATTGAAGTAAAATTGGTTCTTCGAATGTTTAGGTGATAACACATTTCTTTAATGATAAAATCATCAAATAAAACTTTTTACATATAAATCCTCGAAGAGCCGATAAATTATTTATTTAAAAAAAACGTACGATCCATCTATTCAAAGTAAATACCGAGGCAAAAGTAGGATAAAGGATAAAAGAGCAACGCACTGAGATAAGAATTATAGGATAAAAAATGCTTAATAAAATCTTTATCCAATTTTCCTGTAAGTTAAACTGCTTATATCTTAAGCTGCTTCATTGATTTCAAATAGGATTATTTTTAAAATGTAATCCACAAAAATTGATAAGCAAAGGGTTGCCATGCGAACAAATTTTTTATCTAACAGCTGCCGATTTATCGTTAATAAGAGCGACTACTTGCCTTTTGTTAGCACTGTAACTAATTTAGTCTATATCTTTCAAAAAGCTGTTATTTTACCTATCAAGCAAAAAGGCTGTATGCCTAAAAGCTCCTACTATAATCATCTTAGTCAAAAAAGCTTTGCGCGCTGTATAATCTTGTTGCTCCCTGCCTTAGGAAATATAATAATTGGAATTTATGATTTTGCTCATAGAAAAAATTACAATAAAAACACGGGGGTAGAGCCAATCAATTATAATGATGGCACTTCTACCTTTACCCATCAACCGTTTAAAAACGATATTAAAATAGATCTTGCCACTGAAAAGCAAGACGATTCGGATCTTGGGTATGCTAACGAAGCAACCCCGTTTGAGAAAGTATATTATCAGGCGTGCCTCGAACTTGTCCAGAAAGATGGTTTGGTCCTTAAGTATACTCCTACGTTTCGCAATCATAAAGAATTCGTTCTTGCTGCTGTACGACAAAATGGCCTGGCGCTAGATCATGCTAGCCCAGAACTTCAGAATGATAGAGAGGTGGTGCTTATCGCAGTTCAACAAAATGCTTCAGCCGTTCAGTATGCTAGCCAAGAGCTTCAAAATGATCCGATAATTATTGCTCTAGCTACAACCCAATAAACTTACAAAAAGCTAAAGTCATCGCTTAAGTACAAACTCTCTTTCTAAAAAAACCCTTTAATAACTGGGAGAAGAAAAACTTTATTGCAAGCATGCCATGAGTTTAGGCATTTGAATCAGGTCAAAAGCAAGCAAACATCTCTAAGCTAAGGGTTTATTGGCTATTAACATTCAACGTCTTTATAGAATAAAAAAATTTTGTCTCTTCCTTTTATCGAAAAAGTCTATCTTGTTGATTACTCAAGAAAAAACTTTAATTCACTAGATTTAAAATTTTTCTCTTTATTGCGACTTACGTAAAGAAAAGCGAGGGCGTGTAATTAAACATACCATTTTTAATTTCTACACGATTGAAATGGTGTCTTTAGATATTTATTTAAGAGCGCGATTAGAAATGATTTTTTTCTTTCTTAAGAGATAACTTCTCGTAAGCTTTTTGCGCGTTAGAAACAGGCTAAAGAAACTTTTATAAGGGATAAATACAACCTTCCCCCGCTTTTTATATAAAGGGGCTAAAAAAATAGCCAATCAAGAGAAGCAACTCTTAAACGCAAATATTTTTCATATTGACAAATGCTTATGTTATCCGTAAATTGATACTTTCTATCTTATAAGCGGAGAGTTGAAATGGCACAAAATTTCACAGAAGCCGTCATAAAAGCCTTAGAAGAAGCTTTCAAAATTGCTCAGCAACATAACCATACAGAAGTTACTGAAAATAATCTACTTAAAGCTTTTTTAGATGATCCGCAAGGCTATTTCACTTCTATTCTTACGACTCTTAATACAAAGCCACAGCTATTAATAGAAGAAGTGCAGCGTGCTATCGAGCAACAGCCTACCTATGCAGGCTCCCCTCAACCTCCGCAAACCGCCCGTAACTTACAGATGCGCATTGCTGATGCTCAGAGTATAGCCAAGCAAATGAATGATACTTATACTAGCAGTGATCATTTTTTACTTTCTTACTGGAGAAATGCTGGAGAACCTTTTAACTCTTGGAAACAAGCTACAGGCATTCCCTTAAAAAATGTTGAGGAACAAATTAAAAAAATTCGAGGAGCGCGACATATGGATTCGCCTAACGCAGAAGCAAGTTTACAAACCTTAGAAAAATATTGTAAAAATCTCACTCAGCTTGCTAGTCAAGGCAAATTAGATCCTGTCATTGGCCGTGATGAAGAAATCCGACGTACTATGCAAGTCTTAAGTCGCCGCACTAAAAACAATCCCATGCTGATTGGGGACCCGGGGGTTGGAAAAACAGCTATAGCCGAAGGACTAGCTCAAAGAATTATTTCCCAAGATGTGCCGGAATCCCTTAAGAATAAGCAATTGCTAGCCCTCGATATGGGTAGTTTAATTGCAGGTACCAAGTATCGGGGTGAATTTGAAGAACGTTTAAAAGGTATCTTAACTGATATTGAAAATAGTGAAGGGCGCATCATCTTATTCATTGATGAAGTTCACACTCTGGTGGGAGCAGGTGCTACCGAAGGGTCCATGGATGCTGCTAACTTATTGAAACCAGCTCTGGCACGTGGTACTCTCCATTGCATTGGAGCTACGACTCTTAACGAATATCAAAAGTATATTGAAAAAGATGCCGCTTTGGAGCGCCGCTTTCAGCCTGTCATGGTTCAAGAGCCTACTTTAGAAGACTCTATAGCTATATTAAGAGGCCTGCGTGAACGTTTTGAAATCTTTCATGGCGTACGTATCACTGAATCAGCTATTCATGCTGCAGTATTCTTATCCTATCGTTACATTACTGATAGACGCCTACCTGATAAAGCGATCGATTTGATCGATGAAGCTGCTAGTATGATTCGCATGCAAATTGGAAGCCGGCCTCTACCTATCGATCGTAAAGAACGGGAGCTAAGTAGTCTAATTGTAGAACAAGAAGCTTTGCGACGTGAAAACAGCCCCTCCTCTAAAGAGGAAGCTGATAAGCTTGAGGCTAGAATTGCTCAAATCAAAGAAGAATTAGCTGTTTTAAGAAATCAATGGAATCAAGAGAAGAAACTTATAGAAGAAGTACAAAAGAAAAAAAATGAGCTTGAGCAGTTGCGATTCTATGCCGAAGAATTAGAACGCAAAGCTGATTATAACAAAGTGGCTGAAATACGTTACAGCACGCTCCCTAAGGTGGAGGCAGAAATTGCTGCTATTCAAAGTAACCTCAATGAAAAAGTGGCTCGCTTACTACAAGAAGAGGTAGATGAGAACTTAATCGCCCATATTGTCTCAAAATGGACCGGTATTCCTGTCAGCAAAATGTTAGAAGGAGAAGCCGAAAAGCTTCTTAAATTAGAAGAAGTGCTAGCCAAGCGCGTTGTAGGTCAAGAACTTGCCGTCACTGCCGTCAGCGAAGCTATCCGGCGTTCTCGCTCAGGCTTAAGTGATCCAGGACGTCCTGTAGGTACATTTCTCTTCCTCGGTCCTACAGGAGTAGGAAAAACGGAATTAGCTAAAGCGCTTGCCGAACAACTTTTTGATCAAGAAGACGCGATTATTCGCTTGGATATGTCAGAATATATGGAGAAGCATAGCATAGCTAGAATGATAGGCTCCCCTCCTGGATATATAGGTTATGAGGAAGGAGGACAATTAACAGAAGCTATACGAAGGCGTCCTTACGCGGTGGTTTTATTTGATGAAATTGAAAAAGCCCATTCTGATGTCTTTAACCTTCTTTTGCAAATATTTGATGAAGGCCGCATTACAGATAGCAAAGGAAGAACAATAAACTGTAAAAATGCTATTTTTATTATGACTTCTAACATTGGCTCGGATTTGCTATTAGAAAAGCTTGAAAAAAATCAAACGGGCTTATCTAAAGAGCAAATTTTATCTCTTTTACAACCTGTAATAAAAACTTATTTTCGACCAGAATTTATTAACCGCTTAGATGATATCCTTCCCTTTCTACCTTTGCAAGAAAAAGACATGGAAAAAATTGTCGCTCTTCAACTTAAACATCTAGCTAGACGTTTAAAAGATCGCGAGGTTAACTTAGAATGGACCCCAGAAATTTTAAGCCATCTTTCACGCGAAGGTTATGATCCTTTATTTGGCGCACGGCCTTTAAAACGCTATATTCAAACTGAAGTGATCAATAATCTTTCTAAAGCTATCCTTGAGGGTAAGATTCCTTCGAAAAGTTCTATTGAGTTATATACGGAAAAAGACCAGATTGGGTTTAGAATAAAAGAAGGCCCTAAATCTTAAGAAAAAGAGTAAAGGTCAATGTCTGGCTTTTACTCTTTTGCCTATCAATACCAATACCTTAAGGTTCTCTGTACTTGGCGAATTCTCGCATCCAGCGGCTATTAACTGCTTCACCCGTAAGGAGAAAATACATTAATATCAGCCCTATTCCGTAACTGAGATGAAAAATGCAAACAAAACAGCCTAGCGTAAAAATTAGCATTTTCTTAAAACATCTCCAGGCCAAAGAAGTTTGTTTATTCACCCCCACAAATTGACGTAACAATATCAAAGAAATTGTCCCTAGGCACAATGTTATTATTAAAGCTAAAATGGAGCCCAATGCCATCACTAAGGTGGCTAAAAAAGCCACCATTCTTAGATAAGACGGATAGTTTCCTTGGGACAGAGATTGAACGGATTCAAATATCTCCCCCGGATTTTGACTTGGGTCGAAACTAACTTTTTCAGCTTCCTCCGCTGATGAAGAATTTATATCCAAAAAGACATATTCGGTAACCTTTCCCTCACTGCCATCTTTTGAGAGCTCGCTATTCCTAGCTTCTGCTCTTATCTCTGATTTCTCTTTATTATTTGACATCGACATACTTTTTATAACTAATTTTATTAAATCCATTGAGAGCAGCAATACGATAGCCTTCCGCATAAGTAGGATAGTTAAAGACCTGATCAATAAAATAATCTATTTTTGCATTAAAACTCATGGCCACTTGACCAATGTGGATAACTTCTGTAGCACTTCGCCCAATAATATGGACCCCTAAGATTTCTAGTGTTTCGGCATGAAAAAGGATTTTAAACATCCCGGTATTGCTTCCTACAATATGGCTGCGGGCGATCTCATAATAATAAGCTCTTCCTACTTCATAGCGAAAGCCCATCTCTCGTAGCTCATCTTCATTATAGCCGCAACTGGAAATTTCAGGTATAGTATAAATACCGATAGGATAAAGATTAGGAAATAAACGATGATGGACACCAAAAGCGTGGCGTGCTGCTAAGCGTCCTTGCTCCATACTAGTCGAAGCTAAGCAAGGCCCACCAATCACATCTCCTACGGCATAAATATTAGGCCGTTCGGTCTGAAATAGCGCATTGACAGGAATATACCCTTTGTTATTAACGCTTAAGCCCGCATTTTCAATATGTAAGCCATCCACATAGGCGCTCCGTCCTAGGGCAAAAAGTAGCGCATCCGCCGATATCTCTGTACCATCCTTGCATTTTACATAAGCTTTATTATTAATACGGGCAATTTGAGCAGCCTCTTTATTGCCTAGAAAACGTAATCCCAAATCCTTCAAGGAAGTTTGTAAAATAATGCCAATTTCGGGATCTAAAGAAGGTAAGATATGGTCCTTTTTATCAATGACTGTAACTTCGGTTCCTAAAGCAGCGAAAAAGCTTGCATATTCTGAGCCAATAATTCCTCCTCCCAATACAATAAGGCTGGAAGGAATCTTTTCTATCCCTAAAAGACGTGTTGAATCAAAAATTACATCATTATCGAAAGGTATATTATTAGGATTTCGTGGCTTGGAGCCGGTAGCGATAACCACAAACTCAGTGTTAATTTGATGAAGTAAGCGATAATCCTCATCCATTACAATCAACATGTGAGGATTTTCAAAACGGGCTGTTCCATTAATCAGGCGAATGCCATTTTTTCTTAATTGTCGATAAACAGTGCTTCTTTCTTCTTCAATCACTTTATGGAGCCGTTGGTTCAATTGAGGAATAGAAACCTCTTGTAAAGCAAATTCCCCGCTATTAAATCCCCTTTCATAAAAGCGGGTTAAATCAATAATTGCTTCCCTAAGAGATTTAGAAGGAATGGTACCTGAATACAGGCAATTTCCTCCCGGTTCGGGTAATTTATCAATTACAATTACTTTTTTACCTAATTTGGCCCCTTGAATTGCTGCTTTTTGTCCTGCTGGGCCTGCGCCGATGACCACTAAATCGACCGTCATTTCTTCCATTCAAAAACTCGCATTGTTTAATAGGTTGGTAGGATAATGAGATATGCCTTGTAATGATTAGACTTTATCTAGGTGAGATATATTACAAGAATGTAAGTTTGTCAAATATAAATTTTAATGATAAGATAAAGTAAGCAAGCCATAACAAAAAAGAGTAGCCTTATGCCTAAAACTAATTTTACTAAAGTGGAAGAATCCTTAATACAAGGACTTGACAAATTAAATATTAAAAAAATTATCGACTCTACCTCCAAGGATATTAACGAGAAAAGAGTGATAGATGAAACCCGCATCAATAAAAGAAAAACTGCTATCTATATGATCTCTGAACTTAAACGCCTTCATAAAAATGATGAACGTATCTATTTAAAACTAGGCACTAATCTTTCCCATATAAAAAAAATGTTAGAACATCCTTTGAAGCTTAATGCAGAAGAATGGGGAAACGTATTAAAGTTGCTGGACAAAATTGAGGCCTACAAAAGAGCATTTGCTCAAACTATAAAAGAAGTGAACAATGAAGAAATGATAGAAAAAGAAAGAAAAAAGCAGGGCGATAAGCGCTTTAATATTCAAGAAAAGTGGCTTCCCATCGACTGAAATTTCTAATTGCATGTTCTAGGGCCTCCTTTATTATATTTTTCCTTGCTTATAACCCGTATAAATGCTAATATCCCCTTTTCAAATAATTACGCTTCATCGGAGTTACAGTTATGTCAAAAATCTGTACTGTTACAGGAAAAAAACCCGCTCGTGGTTATAAGTACACAATCAGAGGGATTGCTAAAAAGAAAAAAGGGATTGGTCTTAAGGTTACTGGTAAAACTAAGCGACGTTTCCAGCCCAATCTTGTCTCTAAACGTATTTGGTTCGGCGATGAAAAACGCTTTGTGACTTTACGCTTATCTACACAAGCTTTAAGAACTATTGATAAGGTGGGTGTAAGCACTATTATACGCCGCTTAAGAGCTCAAGGCCATACCGTTTAAAAAAAACGAGTGTAAGTTAAAGTTATTCTACAGGCTTACACTCCTTGTAATTTTTTAATATTTATATGTCCCTCTATTCTCCTTCCAACATCTTCTTTATAGATTGATTAGGCACTGGTTCATCCATTGTTTTAAATCCAAAGCAAAAGGTTTATCCCCTTTTATCACTCTTACTCATGTTTAATAGCTAGCTTTGGCTTAAAAGCAAGCAAAGCTACCCGCACGACTTTTACAAGCTACATATGAGAAGTTTATCGTGCTATTTTTTAAGTATGATGGCTTTCTTTTATATGTAGAGCCCACCAATTAGGTAAAAAATAAAAGTTTTTGATTTTTTAAAAAAGCGAAAAAAACTAAGTTTCTCCTTAGCCATGCGGTTAGAAGAATCCTTTTTAAATAAACTCGCAAGTTATGGTCTAAAAAAATTAGCTCTTAAAAGCTAGCTGTCTTCTTGAAAGTAGGCTTTTTATACGCTTTTGAGCAGCTGTTTATGTAATACGCTTTTCATCTACTCTTTATGCAATCACGCACTTTATAAAGTCCCTTTTCTTAAGCAGAGAGGCATCTTTCAGAAGGTTGGGTATACAGACTAAGTTTTTTTAAAGCATATAATCATATACTTAATAGGAAGCTTGGTTTTTACGTAGAGAGCCGGCTTGGAAAAAGATTAATTTTTGTTAGCTATGCAGACGTGGTTTCTTTAAGCAGACTAAGTTTTTTCAAAGCGTATAAGTATATGTTTACCTAAAAAAAACCTTTTCAAAAGGATACCATGCTTGATTTATCTAAAGCTAGCTAATCATTCACTTTTAAAATTAAAAGGAGAGCCTAGCTAACAACTGCACCCGGTGAAATATCTTGAATAGAAAGAAGTTCTAGTTTTTTGTCATCCGAGGCTGCTAAAAGCATTCCTTGGCTAACAGTTCCCATTAAAGTGGCAGGCTTTAAATTAGCCACTACAATAACCTTCTTCCCTATTAATGCTTGCGGTTGATATTGTTGGCTGATCCCTGAGACTATCCTACGAGTCTCAAAGCCAAGATCTACTTCTAGCAACAATAATTTTTTACTTTTAGGCAGGCTCTTTGCATCTTTGATTACACCTACGCGTAAGTCTAGCTTCTGCAGCGCTTCAATCTCTATCATCTCCTTTAAAGGAGCGTAAACCATCTGAGAAGAATGATCTTTCTTTGCTTGCTCAGCTAGCGCCCGAAGCTGATTGAGCTCCTTTTCAATCTGTTCATCCTCTACTTTTTTAAATAGTATCTCTGGCGTCTGAAGTTGCTGATGAGCGGGAATAGATGTATTTAAAATTTGAACCCAGTTACCCTTCTCTAATTGAGAAGCATAGCCTAGAAGCTTCCACACTTTATCGGCTGACTCAGGAATGAGAGGAGAAGAAATAAGCGCTAAGCATTTTAAACACTCTAAACAACAGGCGATAGTGGTAGCTACTGCATGCTTGCTATCAGGGTTTTTTGCTTCCTTCCAAGGTTTTTTAGCATCAAAATAAACATTTCCTAGCTGGGCTAATTCCATAATTAATTGACTAGCCCGGCGAACTTTGAAGGTCTCATAGCAACAAGCGACTTCATTGGCAAGCTTACTTATATTAAGTAAAAATTCTTCATCAATTGACTCTAAAGCCTGCACAGCAGGCATCTGTCCACCACAATGATTTTTAGCAAAGACTAAAACACGGTTGACTAAATTTCCATACTTGCCTAGCAAGTCCGTATTGCAGCGCGACTGGAAATCTTTCCAAGTAAATTCCGCATCTGATGTTTCAGGAGCATTAGCAGCTAAAGTATAACGAATTTGATCTGTCGTATAATGATGAAAAAATTCTTCCAAATCAATAAACCATCCATCAGATTTACTAAACTGCCTTCCCTCTAAGTTTAAAAATTCATTGGCTGGAAGTTCATCGACTAGTTTAAAAGGTTGATTTTGTCCCATGGTCATGGCGGGAAATATAGCGGCATGAAAAGGGATATTATCTTTTCCTAGAAAATGAACTAGCTTAGTATTAGGGTCACACCAATAAGATTTCCATAAGTCGGGATCGCCTTCTTTTTGAGCCCATTCAACGCTTGCCGATATATATCCAATAGGAGCATCAAACCAAACATATAAAGCCTTTTGCTCTGCTTCAGGTAAAGGAAGAGGAACCCCCCAGCTCATATCACGGGTAATAGCACGCGGCCGTAAATCCTCTATATAGCTTTTAATAAAATTCACAACATTGGGCTTCCACTGTTTGGTTGCCATCCATTTCAAAAGCTTATCTTTAAACTTATCAAGGAGTAAAAACCAGTGCTTGGTAGGGCGAAGGACTAAAGGTGCCTCTGATAGCTGAGAACGAGGATTAATAAGATCGGTGGCTTCGTAGCTAGCACCGCATTTAGGGCATTCGTCACCTCGTGCCTGCGCAAATCCGCATTTAGGGCAAGTTCCCACGACATATCGATCGGCTAAAAATCGCTTATCGACTTCCGAATATAGCTGGTCAGTAACTCTTTCTTCAATATAGCCATTGGCCTGCAGATCTAAAAAATATTGTTGAACTAAGGGCTGATGGCCTTCCCATGTAGTCCTTGAGTAATTATCAAAAAATATATTTAATTTTTTGAAAAATTCTCGATTAATCGTGTGATAAATATCTACATGTTCTTTAGGAGACCGGCCTGCTTTTTCAGCACCGATCGTGATAGCAATCCCATATTCATCTGAACCACACACATACAAAACATCATTTTGCATCAGGCGTTGAAAGCGCGCATAGACATCCCCGGGTAGATAAGCACCCGCAATGTGTCCAAAATGGAGCGGCCCATTAGCATAAGGGAGAGCAGAAGTGATGAGTATTTTTTTTTGCATGAGATTCTAATATTTCCTATTTAGTTAATTTTCCAAGCTAAGGATAGATCTATTTAGAAAGTACTCTTGGGTTTTTGAACCACTAACACTTCTAAATTAGTTAGAGGGACGATTTTCCACCCTAACAATATTTTCTTTTCCATATCCACATATAAAGGTCCGGGAACAGCTTGGGTATAAAACTTTTCCGCCTTACTAGGCGCAGGCTCGGGACTAGAATATTCAGTTTGAAAGCCCTCTAATGAAGAGTGAGCTGAGCGAATAACTTCTTGTTGATAAATAGATAAGCTTCCCCAGGATACATAATGGCCTGGATAACGCTTATTAAGAAAGCTCCAGTCCACTTTAATTGCTCCATACCAGGAGATGGCATTAGAAAAAATACGCCTAGTTTCTCTACATAAAGCCGCTTTTTCTAGGTTAAACATGCGATTATCATATTGATGCATTTCAAAAAGAAAACGTAAAACTTTCTCTTTGCTCTCGTAAGACAGATCTGAAGCATGTCTTAAAGGCATCTTCCCATAAGGACTTCGGCTAGGTGATTGATTAATTACTTTATATCCAATTACACCAGTTATTGCAGCAAATATAAGAGTAAATAAAATAGCTATACATAAATAAACAGTATAAGCATAATCAGCCGTAGGATATGTCTCCAGCATTTTCTTTCCTCATCTTACCGCTTAATCGGCGAGAATTTTACGAGCTCTCTTTCTTTCTGAAGATCCTTTGGAAGAGCTTCCTCCATCATTTTCTCCAAAATAATGCCGAGTAGCGTCTTTCTCCTCCTGCCTTTTATTTTCAAGAACGACAGGCTCAAGGTGATCTTTACCCGCTACGATTTCTTCTAAGATCTGCAAGGCTCTATTTTGCGTGTCTGATTTCACGCGTGGATCTCGCCCCGTTAAAATCATATTTTCAGCTAAAGAAATGGCATAGCCTACCATCTCAAACTGATTTTTAAATTTCTTTTTTAAGGCTTCATTGGTGATATTTTTTTGTATCATTTATAAACTTCCCTTTCTGTAAATTTAATGTATGCGATGCATTTCAGCTACAATTATACTTTTTAAAGCTTCGTAAGCTACATCCAATTGCTCATTAACAATCTTGTAGTCATATTTTTTTCCTTGCTCTATTTCTCGGCTTACACACGATAAACGCTCTTCGATCACGCTGAGAGATTCTGTTTGACGCGCTAGCAAGCGCCTCCTTAGCTCTTCTAGGGAAGGTGGTGCTAAGAAAATAAAAGTTCCTTGAATTCTATCTTTTAGTTTAAGCCCGCCTTGTGTATCGATAACCAGGACAATATGATAACCTTTTTGCTGCTGTTCTTCAATCCAAACACGTGAGGTTCCATAATAGAAGCCATAAAGCTCTACGTACTCTAACAACTCCCCTGCTTTAATCTTAAATTCAAAATCATTTTTATCAATAAAATTATAGTCTACCCCATCTGTCTCTCCAGCACGAGGCTTTCTTGTCGTGTAAGAAATACTGGGTTTTACATTTGATAATTCTTGAACCAGTCTTTTAACTAAAGTTGTTTTACCTGTGCCTGTAGGGGCGCTAATAATAAATATTCGCCCTTTTTGTTGTGTGCTACTCGACATTTTGAATAATCTCACGGATTCTTTCCAATAGGCTTTTGATTTCTACGACCCGCCGTGAGACTTCTAACTCAGAAGATTTTGCCCCAATCGTATTGATCTCCCTATTCAGCTCTTGAAGAATGAACTCCAGCTTCTTAGCTACAGCTTCTTTTTGCGAAGATAAGACATCATTAAATTGCTTAAGATGAGCTTGAAAAAGAGTAATTTCTTCACTGATGTCAATTTTTTCTGCATAAATTCCTATCTCCCGTAAAAGCCGCTCTTCATCTTCTCTTGGTCCTATGGAAAATTCTTTTAAACGCTCGGCTAGTTTCTCTCGATAACGCTTAGTCGCCTGAGGCGCATAGTAGGCAATTTGCTCAATATCTTGATGTAAAGTCTTTAAGCATTGAGAAATGTCAATAAATATAGGGCGGCCTCCGTGTAGCTTCATTTCCACAAAGCTTTGCATAGCTTTTTCAAAAGCTGTACTTAGAGCTTCTCGATAAAGCTCTTCATCCTCCATCTGCTCGTCAAATAGCAGGATGCTAGGTTGCTCAGCCAGCATTTTCAATGTTAGCTCATGCGTTACAGGAAGCTTTAAAGTAAAAGCTAAATCCTCGGCAGCCTTTTGAATCTTTAGGGCTAGAGGGAGATTGGCTACTACATTTAAAGGAGTCGTCTGATTAAATACTACCGAAAACTTAACAGTTATCTGCCCTCTTCCTATTTGGGCAGAAATCCATTTTTTTATTTCAGCATCAAAACGCATTAACTCTTTTGGGAGTAATACATTTATTTCCAGATGTTTACGATTAACCGATTGAATTTCCGCGGTGAATCTTCCTAGTGCTGTCTCTATAGCACCCCGGCCATAAGCCGTCATACTTCTTAACATTTAAAAAAGCTTAAATTTATTAATAAGGGCGCATTTTATCAAAAATTTGCATAAAAATATAGCTTAATTTATGGCTAGCAGAAATCTAGCTGATTGCCTTCACTCTGCCTTGCTTTAAGAGCAGCTTACTTGCTACTTTATAGCTTTCCAAGCATTTTATAAGATAAGGATTGAAATAACCTTTGGTTATCAGTGATTAGCATGCTTATTGCTGCCTTCCCGCTTAAAGGAAGCAGGCAGGCACTATCAAAAAGTAGAGTAGAAAATATGAGAGTATAAGCGGCTGCTCGCCGCTTAAAAATTTAAAGAATATATTAAGGAGATTCCTGATTTCTAGGACTAAGCTTTATGAAGCCTTTCTTGGGGAAGGCATAGCTTTCAGAATCTCTTTTTGCTTTTCCGTGGATTTAATAGCTCTAAGGCGGCGCTTATCAGATTTTTCATCTAACTCTTTAGCCAATGTTAGCGCTTTACGCTTTTGAACGCGTTGTTTTTCAATAGCTTTTTCTTCTTCTATTTTTTTCTCTTTCTTAGATTCTTGAGAGCGAGAGCGATAGGTAACTTTTTTCTCTTCAGGCATAGTTGCTTTAGCGGCTAATGCATGCTTTGATTTAACAGGAGAGCTAGCTACAGGATGATTAATGATACGAGCTTGGCTATTCACTTTTTTCTGAATGTCAAGCTTAAAGGTTGCTTGAAGGCTTTTAGCTATCCTTTCTAATAAGGAAATATCTTGGTGCGACATCTCTTCTACTTGATCTTCTAAATTTTCTTTGGTGATATCAATGGAGATTTCTATCTGTGTCTTATCGGTTTTGTCTTGCTTCTTTAGGATAATGCTTGCAATTTCGCTAGGTTTCAATCCTTTACCCGCATATTTTACTGTACCTTCGCGACGTTTGCCGACTTTAAGCCAAATCTTACCCTCATTAAGCTTAGTGATTAAAGCCTCTATTCTTTCTATACTATCGTGCTGATTTAGCTTCACTCTTTTGATCGTATAGCTTTTTTTTCCATTTTCACGTGATACACTCTCTGCCACTTCATATAAACGAAGAGCATTAATGTCATTAAACAAGTCTTGCGTGTTTATTTTCATACCTATACCTTAATTTTAACCTTAAATTATCATATACATATATTAACTTTCAAACACAACTAATTTATAAATATTATATTAAGATTGTAATGAAACTCAGTTACCTAGGGAAAAATTAATTAGAAAGTTAAGGAGAATTGAGCATTTTTTATGCCAAGTTGATCTCTAACTGGCCCAAAACTTTGGCGATGGATCGGGCATACTCCATGCAAATTAAGTGCTTCTAAATGCTTGGCCGTCCCATACCCTTTATGTTGATCAAAACCATAAAGAGGCCATTTTTGATGATATTCGATCATCAGACGATCGCGAGTTACTTTCGCAATAATAGAAGCAGCTGCAATAGATTGCGATTTAGTATCCCCTTTAATGATCTTTTGAGTAGGAATACTAGGATGCGGAAGCTTTAAACCATCTACAAGCAAAAAATGAGGCTCTAAGCTTAACTGCGCAACTGCCCTAAGCATTGCCGCTATAGTGGCCTGATAAATATTGATTTTATCAATAGTAGGAGAATCAATGACCCCTATCCCATAATGAATAGCGTCATGGCGGGTAAGTATATTATACAATTCCGTACGTTTATCGCTGGATAATTGCTTGCTGTCGTTAACTTCAGGAATTAAAAGGCCTACAGGAATGATGCAAGCTGCTGCAACTACAGGTCCTGCTAAAGGGCCTCGCCCGGCTTCATCGATACCTGCAATAACCTGATAGCCTTGTTGCCTGGCTTCTTCTTCAAATACAGTAAGGCTAAGCAAGCGCTTAGTTTCACGCTTGCCAATCTTCTTTAACTCTGACATTTAGCCATTTTAGCTTTCGCTAGCAACATTTGCAGCTACTGGCTCTTTTTCAACTGCAGTGCTTTTGCGATTAAAACCTACGCGACCTTTAACTTTAGAAGCTTTTCCCGAAGTTCCTCTAAGGTAGTACAATTTAGCACGGCGCACTTGACCTTCTTTTACGACTTCGATTTTTGCTATGCGTGGGCTATGTAAAGGAAATAGACGCTCCATACCTTCTCCATAAGCCACCCGATGTAAAGAGAATGTTTCGGAAAGCCCTGCACCTTTACGGGCAATCACTGTGCCTGTAAACACCTGAATACGCTCTTTCTGACCTTCAATAATACGAGTATGCACACGGATAGTATCGCCAATTCTAAAATTGGGAATATCTTTTTTAAGTTGTTCGTTTTGGATCATTTCGACCAAAGCATGTTTTCTCATTTTTTCTACTCCTCAAGATTTATATTTAACTTTTGCCATAAATCGGGCCGTACACGTTGAGTTTTTTCTAACGATTTTTTACGACGCCATTCGGCGATCTTTTTATGGTCCCCACTTAATAGAATTTCGGGGACTGCTTTACCTTCATAGCTCTCTGGCCGAGTGTAATGGGGACACTCTAATAATCCATTCTCAAACGAATCTTCGGCGGCCGCACTTTCATGCCCCAGCACACCGGGTACAAACCTAACGAGTGCATCAACAAGAACTATGGCACTTAAACACCCATTCGTTAATACATAGTCTCCAATGCTAATCTCTTCATCTACCTCATCTAGAATACGCTCATCAATTCCTTCATAATGCCCACATAACAGAATAAGATGATTTTGTTGAGCTAATTCTCGACATTTACCAGCCTTGAGGAGAGGCCCTTGGGGCGACATATAGATCACTTTAGCGCCAGGCTTTTTAACGCTCCGTATGGCGCTGAGGACAGGTTGGGGCATCATGACCATTCCAGGCCCACCCCCATAAGGTCTGTCATCAACTTTGTGATAGCGATTGTCTGCAAAAGTACGTATATCAATGAGATTGATATCTAAAAGGCCCTTTTTCCTGGCCTGCATGATAATACTTTCATCAAACGGCCCTTTAAAATAGTTGGGAAATAGCGATAAGATATCAATCAGCATTGGCGTAAGTTTCTAAGCGCTCACTTTTTTACGAGCCTTACGTTTAGCAGCATATTTTGCTCGTAATGCTAGTTTCTTATCCACCAAACCACGTACAAGGCTAGGGGCGCTTTTTTTGATTAAAGCTTCTGCAGAATCGGTCAAGACAGCACCTTGGCTGAGCCAATGTTGTGCACGTTCTGCATCTAAAGAAAATTCTTGCTCTACCTGTGTAGCAAACGGATTGTACCAACCGATTGCTTCAACATATTTTCCATCACGTGGTGAGCGGCAATCAGCCACCACCAAACGGTAGAATGGACGATTGTGACGGCCTTGCTGTCGCAATCTAATTTTTAACGCCATAGGGATCCTCCCATCATTTTTTCTAAATTTTTCATATTAGGCATATTCTTAAAGAACTGCTTTGCTTGTTTAAATGATTTAACTAGCTTATTGATATCTTCCATCCCTGTCCCACTCCCTTTCGCTATTCTTTTACGCCTGGAGACGGAAAGCTCTTCACTTTCAGCTCTTTCCTGGGGAGTCATAGATAATATAATAGCCTCTATTTTAAAAAACTCTTTTTCATCAATTTCTAAAGATTTAAGCGCACTCATGCCGGGCAACATGCCTAAAAGGCTCTTAAGAGAACCCATTTTTTTTACCGCTTGAATTTGCTTAAGATAATCTTCATAAGTAAAGGTAGCTGAACGTATTTTTTGTTCTAAGTTTTTGGCTTCTTCTTCACTAATATGCTCTTGAGCTTTCTTGACCAAATTAATGGTATCGCCCATACCTAGAATACGATGAGCCATAGACGATGGATTAAAAACTTGAAGATCATCAACTTTTTCGCCTATCCCTTCAAATTTTAAAGGAGCGCCTGTCACTTCTCGTATCGATATGGCTGCCCCTCCGCGAGCATTTCCATCCAACATGGTCAAAATTGAACCCGTTATAGCCATACGTTTGTTAAATTCTGCGGCACTGTTAACAGCATCTTGTCCCGTCGTGGCATTGGCAACAAATATAATTTCTGAAGGCTGCAAAACTTTTTTGATTTCTTCTAACTGCAGCATAAGTTCTTCATCGATATGGAGTCGTCCTGCTGTATCTACAATCAAAACATCAAAGTCTTCTTTTTTAGCTTTTTCTAATGCATGTCGAGCCACTTTTATAGGATCTTTTTCCGCAGGAAGGCTAAAGACAGGGATTTCAATTTGCTGCCCCAACGTCAATAATTGCTCAATAGCTGCAGGTCTTTGTAAATCACAAGCTGCTAGTAAAGGTTTTTTACATAGTCCTTTTTTCTTTAAATAGCGTGCTAATTTAGCCGAATGTGTCGTTTTACCTGCTCCCTGAAGCCCACATAGCATAATAACAGGAGGTTTTCCTTCTAGCTTTAGCTCAGCTTCTCCCCCGCCCATCAAAGAAACAAGTTCTTCATGAACAATTTTGATAAACTGCTGACCTGGAGTAACCGCTTTGATAACCTCATCACCTAAAGCTTTCTCTTTAACCCTTTTAATAAGGGTTTTAGCCACTCCATAGTTGACATCAGCTTCAAGCAAAGCTAAACGCACTTCACTAACAGCGTCAGAAATGTTTTCTGCGGTAAGTTTTTTTGCACCAGCCAGTTTTGAAACCAAACCACGCATTTTTTCAGTTAGAGCACCAAGCATGAAAATCCTTAAAAATTTCAGTGGAGACAATACTTGAAAACTTATTCATTTTCAAGGAAAAAGAATCGATCTAAACCAGCCCAATCTTTATCAACCCTATAATTTCTCCATCCGGATTGACTAAATAGTTTGCATAGAGAGGGCCCTTGGCTACTTCCTATTTCAAGCCACACTTTTGCTAGAGGAGCAAGACAAGCCTTCATTTCCTCGCTTAAACGCTGATACATCTCTAAACCGGTAGGTCCTGAAATCAAAGCTAGGCGGGGTTCAAAATCCCGCACTTCAGGGTCTAACCCTGCAAACTCATATTCGGCAATATATGGGGGATTACATATTAGATAATCTACCTTTTTGCCCTCAAAAGGTTTTAATAAGTCGCCTTGTAAAAAATGCACTTCCACCTGATTTTCTTTCGCATTTTTTTTAGCAAGCTCAAGTGCTTGATGAGAAATATCAGACAAAGTAACTTCTAAAAGAGGAAACCTTCTCTTTAATGAAATTCCTATACATCCAGATCCACAACATACATCCCATAAATGCAGGCCGCAAACGTCAACCTGTTCGAGCTGTTTAACAATTTTATCAACGAGAATTTCTGTTTCTTGCCGAGGAATAAGGACATCTTTGTTAACAGATATTTGGCATCCATAAAAATCCATTTTTCCATGGATGTAGCCAAGAGGTTCTCCCTTAGCCCTGCGAGCCAGACGCTCTCGACAAATTTTTAATTCCTGCTCTTCTAAAGGACGATCAAACTGCTGGTAAAGCTGTATACGAGAGAGTTGTAAAGCATCACATAACAAATATTCAGCTTGAAGCTTAGGATTTTTGATTCCTTTTTGCGCTAAATATCCAGTTGATAGATTTAATATGTCTTGAACGGTATTCAACCTTCACTCTTTATGTATAGTATTTAAGGGCAGAGCTTTAAAAAAAATGTCAATTAGAGATAAAAAGACGCATTGCACCCTCGGCATGAAAGCTTAAAGATTTTTAGCATCTTTTCTGCCTGTTAATCTTAACCTTCCTTATTTGCTTAATTTTAAGTTTAGCATGCATGAGAAAAAGCTTGTTTACTTCAGAGTGATAATTAAAGAGCCAGCAAAAATATGAATGTAGGGATTAAGCTTTTTCAAGTTCCAAACATTTCCTTATAATAGTGAGCTACTAAGGCGGAAGTTATATCTTCCATATCCCCTTCCATAATTTTATCCAAATTGTATTTGGTAAGGTTGATTCGATGATCCGTTAAGCGATTTTGCGAAAAATTATAGGTACGAATACGTTCTGAGCGATCCCCGCTACCCACTTGAGCGGCGCGGTTAGAAGCTAACTCTTGAGCTTTTTTCTGTTGCTCTATCTCAGTAATTTTAGCTTTAAGTAAACGCAATGCTTTTTCTTTATTTTTATGCTGGCTGCGTTCTTCCTGACAGTAAACGACAAGACCCGTGGGCAAATGAGTTAGCCGTACTGCACTATCCGTGGTATTCACATGCTGCCCTCCTGCTCCCGAAGATCTATAGGTATCCACGCGTAAATCTTTTTCATCAACTTGTACATCTGAGTCTTCGTCAGGTTCTAAAAGCACAGCTACAGTGATAGCAGAAGTATGAACTCTCCCCTGCGCTTCAGTAGCAGGCACCCGCTGAACACGATGAGTTCCTCCTTCGTAGCGCAAATTTCGATAGACGTTTGGACCTGATAGAACCATGACGTATTCCTTATAACCACCCATATCAGAAGGGGTGCAAGATAATAGTTCATAATTCCATTGTTTACTGTCAGCATACATTTTATACATACGAACGCAGTCTCCCACAAATAAAGCAGCCTCATCCCCTCCTGTGCCGGCTCGCAACTCTAGGATGGTAGGACGATTATCATTAGGATCAGGAGGTACAAGCAGTGTTTCCAAATGTTTTTGCAACTCAGGAAGCTTGCTTTCAATTAGACGGATTTCTTCCTGCAAAACATTAGAAAATTCAGGATCGCTCTCTATTTTTAGAAGTTCTTTATTATCGGAAAGTTCTTGTTCAGCTTTTTTAAGAGCATCCCAGGTAACTTTGATCTCAGCTAGGTAAGAATGCTCTTGTGTCAGTTCTTTATATTTTTTCTGATCATTAAAGATCTCAGAGTGACCTAATGTGGCTTCAACTTCAGCTAAACGGAGGAGGAGTTGTTGGACTTTTTTTTCAATCATGATGAGGGAGATAAGCTTACAAAGCTCTCCTCTGACATGATTGTGGAAGAAAGCTTTGTAGGCTAGAATTTAAAGAATTATTTCCTTTTCTTTTTGGACTCTTTTTTTACTTCTTTTTCTTTAGGCTGCTCTTCTAATTTTCCTTCAGACTCTTCATGAGTCGCCTTGTTTTGAGCCGCAGCAGCATAACGTTTTTTAAATTTATCTACACGGCCTTCAGAGTCAACTAAAGCCTTGCTACCCGTAAAGAAAGGATGGGAAGCCGAGGAGGTTGATAAATGATAAACAGGATACTCAGCGCCTTCAAATTTATCCATTTGTTTTGGCTGTAAAGTAGATCCACATACGAATTTATGTCCTGTCGAAGAATCAACGAACAAGATTTTTTGATATTTAGGATGAATATCTTTCTTCATCAGAATTAACTCCAAAAAGGTTAGCAAATTTAATTTTCTTAAGTTACGAAAAAATGATAAAATGTATTCAATAAAAAAACAAGCCTTTTCTTTGCTGCTCGCTCAACACTTTTATCGTCAGAGTAGAAAATCTTTGGGATGCAAAAGAGATTTTGTGCTTAATTAGGGGCAATTGATTGAAATTTTTGCTTCTTAGCTCTAAGATGTCTAAACATTCGTATTTGCAAACTTTAAAACCCCATTTTTTATTATGTCTTATCATTCTTCTTTTCTCTCAAACTACGACAAGGTTCCTAAAAGCCTTAAAATCTTGATTTGCCTGACAGCTATAGTGACTATATGCAGTGCGGCATTAGAACCTCTTTTTACCACTCTCTTTAAAATATATGGACCTCAAGAGCTTTTAGGGCTCTCCCCTTGGGGTATGACAAACTCCTATTATTGGCAACTTATTACTTCCCTTTTTATTCAAAAACATGCGCATGGCATCAATTTATTTTTACTTATCAATCTTACTTTTAATATGTATATGCTCTGGCTTTTTGGATCCCAACTTGCTGAATCTTATGGAGATAAATCTTTTCTTGCTCTTTATTTTATTAGCGGCATCCTCGCCAACCTAGCAGCTTTAGCAACCGTTTACCTTTTACTACCTTATAAGCTGTTTATCATTGCAGGCTTAGCCCCCTCTCTATTAGCCATCTTTGTAGCCTGGGCCATGCTTCATCGAGAGACCACCCTTCTGCTCTTTTTTTTAATCCCTATTCAGGCTAAGTGGCTTCTAGCTGTTGTGGTTGCTTTTTCTCTTCTTATTCCTTTATCGGAACTGGATTTTGTGAATCTATTCTACCATATGGTAGGCATAGCTTCCGGCTATCTTTGTAGCACAGTTGTTTGGCAGCAACCGACGCCTTATCTATACATGCAAAACATAGACGAAATTTTTATGGTTGGGGGCCACAAATTTCGCGCTAAAATTCAACGCTACTTCTTTTCCACCCCGCAAAAGAGTAAAATTGTCGATATCAAAACAGGAAAAGCTACCTTAGGAGATGATGCATTTATTGACGAGATGTTAGCCAAAATTTCCCGCTATGGAGAACAATCTTTAACACGGCAAGAAAAAGACCGTATGCGTAAAATTTCGGAAGAAAAAATGAAGAAAAACTAGGAAAGCTTGCATTTTAGGCACCTAAAGCACACTCTAACTTGCCAGCTCTCTTAATCTCAAAGTAACATGTTATGCCTTTTTATAATTATAAAGCCTTTCCGAATACTAAATTTTGCTTGTTAACAAGTATATTTTATAGGAGATGGGATAGCTTTTATATAGGAGGAAGATCGCACCTGTGAACAAAAAAAAAGCTAGTAAGGGGGAATCTTCCTTTTACCAAATATGGAAATAGTTTTAATAAAAATCCTTCCACCGTAAAAGACCAAAACTTTCCTGAGAATGTTAAACAGGGAAATTGCATGAAGATTTAAGTTGACAAAGCAAGGGGTATAATTATCATTCTTTTCCTTAAAAAGGAGGAATGAATGAATACGCATAAACCCAATAGTGTTTTTGCTGTATTTAAGGCCCTGGAAGATCCAAGGAAGCAAAGAAACCAAATCTATAGTTTGTTTGATATTGTTACGATTAGCATTTTGGCGATTTTATGCGGTGCAGATGATTGGGCA